>JBILPB010000262.1:0-3106 GCA_044374175.1 Bacteroidia bacterium
CGCTTAACTTTAAAAAAGAAATAGAAGATTACATTCAAGCCATACCGCCTGAATATACAACAGGTAGCTATTTATTTGCACAAAAAAACGGAAAGAAATTATATCCTAAACAAGTTTATAATTTGGTGAATGCCGCACTATCGCATGTAACCACCATTCATAAAAAAAGTCCGCATGTATTGCGCCATACCTTTGCCACGCACATGCTCAACAATGGAGCCGATTTAAATGCCATTAAGGAAATTTTAGGTCATGCTAATTTATCGGCTACGCAGGTGTATACCCATAATAGTATTGAGAAGCTGAAGAATGTGCATAAGCAAGCACATCCTAAGGCGTAAGAAAAAAGTGATTCGAAATGGATTAAATTGTGCGTAAAATTTTAAAATTGCAACATTTTTAATAAAGCATTATGTAAAGTTATATGGTGCATTGTTCATTACAAAAACACTTTATTTTATACCCTCACACCCCAAACACAAATATCATCTACCTGTTCTAATTTCCCCTTCCAGTTTTCAATGGCATCTAATACAATGGATTTTTGATCTTCCATAGTTTTATCAAAATTACTTAAAAACATATCTTTCATTTTAGCGGCCATAAACTTTTTACCCTTTTCTCCGCCAAATTGATCCTGATAACCATCAGTAAAAATATAAAATGAATCACCTTTAAAAAGTTGGATATAATTTGTTTTAAAAGGGGCAGGACTTTCTGATTTTCCAATAGGTTGTTTATCTGGTTTTATTGCTTCTAATTCTCTACCTTCTTTTCTAATAATCCATAAGGGATTATTTGCTCCTGACCAAGACAATTGATTTGATTGCTTGTCAAAGCAACACAATGAAATGTCCATACCATCTTTTACTTCTTCTTTACTTTTTTGAAATGTTTCAATAACTAAGTCTCTTACCTTATCCAACAACTTTCCTGTTTCCGTAATTTTAAATTCTAACAGAGCTCTGTTTAAAGCAGAAGAACAAACAACACTTACCATAGCACCAGGCACGCCATGTCCTGTGCAATCAGCAGCTGCAAAAAATAACATGTTTTTATTGTCAACATCATATGGTTCAAACCAATAAAAGTCACCAGCTACAATATCTTTCGGTAAGTAGAGAATAAAATAATCTTGTAGGTGTTTATCAATTAGTGCTTTTTGTGGAAGTATAGCCTCTTGCAGTCTTTTTGCGTAAGTTATGCTTTGAATTATTTCATGATTTTTTTCAGCCAATTCGTGATTCTGTTCCTCTACAATTATTTTGCTTTTTTCGATTTCTTCTTTTTGTTCAACAATTTCCTTGGTCCTTTCAATGACTATATTTTCTAACTGTTCGTTTTTCTTAATTAATTGTCTGTTTCTGAGACGTGCAAAACTTATTAAAGAAAAAATAAACATTAAAGCATAACCTGAATATGCAGTATTAGTGCGATACCAAGGTGGGGCAATTTTAAATTGAAATTGGTAAGGCTTGCTCCATATATTGTTTGTTTGTTTTACACAATAATTGAAAGTATAAGCGCCAGGTTCCAGGTTATTATATATATACCCATCTGCTTTAGCAGCAGCGCTTGCATCAATCCAATTTGCATCAAAACCTTCGAGCTTAAATTTAATACTAACTTCATGTTTACTGAACCAATTTCCGCCATAGCCAAAAACAAATTTTACTTTATTGTCAGAAAAATTTATCAATGGTGTTTCATTCAAATTGGTATTAAAAAACAGTAATTCATTACTTTTTAGAGTAGTAATTTCTGCTAAACTTTTAATGCCAAAATTAATACTCGTCAAATAAGGGCTAATAGTATCTGAATCATTAAATAATCCAACATCTGTTGTTAGGATTACATCATGACACCCCCATGCCAAATTATTATTACTTAAAGCCACAGCATTAGCATTAAAATCATCATGCATAAAACCTTCGTTCGTACCATAACTAGTTATTTTTAAAGGATTTGATTCATATTCAATTATTGAGAGTCCCTTTGCAGTTGCACAATACAGCTTATTTTTATTATCAATCGTCAAACTCAAAACAGATTGATCGCACAAGCCATCTTTAACACTTATATTTGCTAAGTCCTTATTATTTTTAAGCCAATAAAGCCCTCCACCATAACTTCCAAAGAATATGCCTCTTGAAGTACTTTTAATTGCATAAATAACTTCGTTATCTAAACCATTTGCATTGTTAAATGAAATTAACTCATTCTCTTTTGATAGAATTAAAAAACCATCTCCATTTGTACCTATTAAAATATTCTTATTACTATCAGTAGATAAGCCATATATACTATTGCTCTTTATCCCTTGCTTTGGCCCATAATTTAAGAGGGTTTTACCATCCCATTTATATAAGCCATTTTCATTTGTTCCTATCCATATATTTTCATCTGTATCTTCTAACACACAATTTGCATTTACAATTTCTATCCCATTTTCTTTTCCTAAATTGTATAATTTATTATGAATTAAAATATCTAATCCTTTACCTGAAGTAGCCAAATAGGTTTTACCCGATTTTCCATGTGCTATTTGCATAATATTGTTCCAGCTTAAGCCATTTTTTGAATTTAAGTAATGTACCTCATTTTTAGAAAATATGCTTAATCCTCCATTAATGGTGCTTGCCCATAGTTTGTCTTTGTTGTCAAAGGCAACGGAAGTTGGAATACTTGTAGCTAATCCATTGGCCTGGTTTAAATAATTAAATTTATTATTCATTTTATATAAACCACCTGCGCCACCTATTAATAAATCATTAGTGCTGTTTAGAATTAAACAATTGGTGTAGGCTGGCAATATATTTTCTATCTGATTTAAGCAAGTAGTATAATTATTTTTCAATAAAATAACTCCTTTCCCAAAAGTGGCTATCGCTATATCATTTGAGCTTTTACAAATGTCAAAAATATTTAAGTTATTTAGTTCTTTGTTTGATGAAGTAAATGCAAATAAGGAATCATTAGTTAACTTAAACAACCCTTTACCTGTGGTGCCAATATAGAGTACATCATTAATATTTTTTAGTTTGTTAATGGGTAGTTCACTTACTATTTGTTTTGTTTTTATTTCTAATCCTAACTCCATTTCAAT
>JBILPB010000104.1:0-11816 GCA_044374175.1 Bacteroidia bacterium
AGATGCCGAAACTATTGCTATTAAAGCTTTAGCGCAAGCCAATGATTATGTTTGTGGAGATATTAATGCGCTTCAAACATTTTTTAAAACCAACAATCAGCATTGCGATATCATTGTATCACGCAATGTTATTGAACACATTTATAGTCTTGAAAATTATTTTAAGGAGCTTGGCAATTTTCAAAATCAGGAATTGACCTTGTTTTTTGCCACTACAGCTAACATTAAAAACCCGCTTACAGTTTGGTATACACAAAGAATTCAGCGGATGTTAGAGTTTAAGGGAATGACCACCAAATGGGGTAAAGAACGCGATTCGTTAAAGCCATATTTACAAAGTAGAAAAGAAATTATCAAAGCGCATTTTTCAGGGTTAAGTCAAAATCAAATTGAAATACTTTCCACAGAAACCAGAGGGCTTATTAAAGAAGAAATAATTAGTTTTACTAAAGATTTTATTAATTCGGGCACGCTTAAAAAGTCATTGATAAATGGCTGTAATACTTGTGATCCCTATACTGGCAATTGGGCCGAACATTTAGTAGAAATTGAAAATTACAAAGAATTATTTATTAAAAGCGGTTTTTCTTTTTCTGTGGTTAACGGTTTTTATAACACTAATTACAATAAAAAGTGGCTTAATTTAATTACGCCTATTGTAAATTTTTTTATTAAAATAGCGGGAAGAAATGGAATTTATCTGGCTCCTTTTATTGGTTTGGAGGGAAGAAAATAAACAAAAGAAAAAACGAATTTTTAAGCCTTTTAATTTTTATGCTTTTATCGCATAAGTTGAATAGTACCGCGTGTTTTTACATCATTATATTCAATCAAATAGAAATAAACACCTGGCGCTACATCAGCACTTTTATACTTACCATCCCATTCAATTCTTGTTGATTCTTCTTTATAAATCAAATCGCCCCATCTGTTGTAAATATGAATGATAATTGGGTTACAATCAAATCTACTGCTTATCACGAATAAATCATTAACGTTATCGTTATTAGGTGTAAAAATGTTTGGTATTAGAATGTTGCCTTCGGCAAGAGCGCTGGCTTCCAAATAGAGTAATGCAGTGTCGGCACATGATGTATTTGTATTTAAAATTAACTGTATTGGCAAAAGATTCGTAAAATTATTGATGCTAAAAGTTGGATTTTGCAATGTGCTTTGTTGATTATCAAAATTCCATAGATAACTGTTGCTACCTTTTGATTTGTTGTTAATAATTATTACGCTTGCGCATGTGTCAATTTGATAATCAAAAATTGCTGTAGGATTATTAAATTCAATGATTCGAAAGGTATCTGTTAGAGCGCAATTGTTAAGATATCCAGTTAAAATATAATCAGTGTTTAGGGTAGGAACGAATATAATAGTGTCATTCGTACCGCTGTAACCTCCTGTCCAAATGTAATTACTTGAATTGCCCGTAGCAATGAGCTCAATTGGTGAGCCGGTGCAACCTACTGTTGATGCTTGTATTTGTACCGTTGGATTAGGAATAACAGTAATGTTAATTGTGTCTGCATTTCCATAGCATCCATTGGCAATTGCCTGCACAAGATAGGTCGTATTTGTGGTTGGGAAAACATAAATCGAATCACTAGTGGAGCCAATATCATTATCCCAATAAAAAAGGTTTCCACCCGTAGCCACCATTAATGCTGATTGTCCCTGACATATAGTTGTGTCGCTTGAAGCCACCGTAATTGGCGCATTAATAACAGTTACAACTTCGGTTGTAGAGTCAGTAAAACATGCTCCTTGCACAATTAAAGTAACAAAGTAAGTTCCGGCTTGATTATAGATATGACTGCCCTCGAAATCGCTGGATGTATTATTTAATCCAGAGGCGGGATCACCATAATTCCATTGATAAAGTGCACCTTGTGCAGAATTATTGGTAAACACATAATTTGTGTTTTCGCAAATTACCCCGGGTGTGGTGAAATCGGGAGAGCCAAAATTATTCTGTACACTTACTGTTACAGTTTCTATAGGACTTGTGCATATGCTGTCACTTCCTTGCACAAAGTATATCGTAGTTGAAGTAGGACTTACATTAATTGAATTACCCGGATAATTAATTCCATTTACAGTCCAAACAAAATTTGAGGCATTGCCAGAAACATAAAGTGTAATTGTTGTTCCGCTGCATATTGCAGTGTCGTTAGAGGTGGTAATTGTTAGGTTCGAATTCTCAATAATTACAGTGTCTCTTTTTTGATGACAATTATCGCCTATCTGAAGCCAATAAATGCCGGGTGTAAAAGCTGTAATAGAGGCTTGTGTGCTACCTGTAGACCAGCTGTAGGTTATATTAGGAAATGAAACATTTGCATTTAAATTAATGGAAGTAACACCACACAAACTAGTATCATTGCCCAATGCAAAATTTTGAATCAATGGGTTAATATAAGGTTGAGGAAAAATGTAAAGAGCCTGAAGATCGGTTTGCGTTAGTTCTCTGTTATAAAATCTAATATCATCAATTACACCACCATAATATTCTGTGCCCGCAACCACATCGTAGTAGCCGCTACTTCCACCGTTATTTGAGTAGGTAAGATTTCCTCCAGTTCCACTGTATACTCCAGCATCATACTGGCAATCGATCCAAATGTCCATATCTGTGGGGCTTCTAATAACTGCTGCAATAAAATGCCATTGGTTATCATTAACATTGGTGGAGCCCAATTTTGTTTTTCTATGGGCGCCATCTGTTGTTCCGCCATCACCATAGGAAATTTCAATAAAACCTGTTGAGGCATGTATTTGTAGCCAAATTCCCGTATAAATATCAACTACAACATCGTTTTTAAATACTGTTCCAATAATACTGTTGTCATTCGATTTAATCCACATTGAAACACTTATCGGAAAATTTACAGGCTTAAATTTTGAATTTGAAACATAATTTATGTAATCAGAGGTTCCATTAAAAAGATATGCTGCATTGTTATTGCCAAATCTATCAGCAACTGCTAAAGGACCAAGTAAAGTTCCATGGTTTGCATTACCACTTACATCAAGAGCATTACCATCAAAAGGATAATGAGCAATTAAACTATCGCTCAAGGATTGTGAAAAAGCACAATAGTTTAAGATGATTAAAAAAAGAAGTAACTGATATTTTTTGAAAATTAACTTCATCCTATTTAAAAATAAAGATTTAAATTAGATTACTTTTAGCAAATATAGTTTTATTTTTAGGACTTAGTATTTTGTGAGAATTAATGAAACTCCTTATGCCATTAATACTTAAATTTTTAATCATATTATTTTAGCATGAATTTTAAACAGAGCCTTATTTTGGGATGTAGATTTTGATCAATTAGATTGGGGAAAATATACCCATTGGGTGATAGTGCGTGTATTTGAGCGTGGCGATCTAGAGGATGTAGGGCAGGTGAGAAGACATTATGGAGATGCTGAGGTTAAGCAAGCTTTAACAAAAACCAAATGGCTACCCCTGAATATTATTTATCTGGCTTGTGCAGTATTAGACAATAATTTAACTGACTATAGATGTTACAGAGAAGCACAATCGAACCCTCAACATTGGATTTATTAAAGCAATTGCTAGATCTTCCTGCTTTGAATTCATTTTACTTGGTAGGAGGCACCGCTTTAGCTTTAAAATTTGGTCATAGGATTTCAGTTGATTTGGATTTATTTTCGATAGTTGATTTTGATAAGAAAGAACTTATTATACCAATGTGATTTGTAAATTATGCCAATAATTTAAAATCTTACATTGGTAAATGCTGATCGGAAAAAAGTTTGGGACAAATGCCGTGAAACAAATTTGGGCCGTTACTTATTTCACATCGGTATTATTGATAAAATTACTAAAAGAGTTTATCTGTATTCTGGAGTTTTTTGCATTTCTATTTTACTCTTCATTCTTTTCCAACATTTCAGTGTTAAACATTATTTTTATTCCCAATATGTTTTTCCATTTACTATGGTCATTTTATTAATTTCTACTATTGCTGAAATAATAATTAGTCTTAGAAGGGCTATTCTGAACAAAACTTAAAATGCACCATGTAAAAAAAAATTATTAAATTTGTATAAAAACACAGCATGGGCTTAACATACACAATGATAAAATTAAGTAACCCACGAATTCCTTCATTAGCGCCAATTGAAATAAAATGCCTTGCTGATACAGGAGCGTTAATGATGAGTATAACAGAAACAATTAGTATTCAATTAAAGTTAGAAGAACTCGAAAAAAGAGCTGTTACAATAGCCGATGGAAGTATTAAGCAAGTGCCGTTTGTTGGACCAATAAGAATAGATTTTGAAAATAGATTTTGTTTCACCGGTGCTTTTGTTTTAGGCAACGAGCCTCTACTTGGTGCGGTGCCAATGGAAGAAATGGACTTGATTGTGCATCCATCCAAACAAAAAGTGATGCCCAATCCCGAACATCCAAATGTTCCACAGTACATTATGTATTAAAATATGAAGTAAGTGAAGTATTTTAATGTACTTGTTTATTACCTACAGCAGATTATTAATCACCATAAATTGCAACCAACAAATCCTGCTGAGCTCCAACACTAGCGCGATACATGCCATCAGAATTAAAGCATAAACTTATATTTCCAACTTTATCAACTGCAATTAAGCCTCCCTCACCACCAATTTTTACCAACTTTTCTTTTACAACAATGCGGCAAGCTTCTTCCAACGAAAGTTGCTTATATTCCATCAAACAAAAAACATCATAAGCCACTACCGCCTTAATAAAAAACTCACCATGCCCGGTGCATGAAACAGCGCATTGTAAGTTGTTGGCATAAGTGCCAGCGCCAATAATGGGACTGTCGCCAACCCTTCCAAACTTCTTGTTGGTCATGCCACCTGTTGAAGTACCAGCTGCTAAATTTCCGTGCATATCGAGCGCAACAGCACCAACAGTTCCAAACTTTTTTTCATCTGTTTTAATATTATGATCAAGCGCAATTTTATCTTCCAACACTGCGCTTTGCCATTGTTGATGTCTTTGTTCGGTAAAAAAATAACTATCGGGTGTAAATTCAAATCCCATTTTTTTTGCAAATGCAGCAGCGCCATCGGCACAAAGCATAACATGCTCAGAGTTTTCCATCACCTTACGTGATAATTGAATTGGATTTTTTATATTTTTAATACCGGCTACAGCACCAGCCATTAAATTATCGCCACGCATAATAGATGCATCCATTTCATGGGTTTCATCATGTGTAAATACAGCACCTTTTCCGGCATTAAAAAGTGGATTATTTTCTAAAGAGGTAATGGCAACTTCAACAGCATCTAGGGCACTTCCATTTTGTTTCAGAATTAGCTCTCCTGCTTTAATCGCTTCTGTTAAAGCAGTTTTGTATGCCATTTCTTTTTCAAGGGTCATTGCTGATCTTAAAATTGTGCCAGCGCCTCCATGTATGGCAATGCTATATGTTTTTGAAACCATGATTCAGTATTTTAAAATTTAAGCACTTAACTATTTTTCAGGAATTCTGCTTCAATTGACTTGGTGTAATCGTAGCCAATTTGAATTATTTCATTGGCTTTTTTTATTTGAAACATCCCATAGTTGGCCAATAGTGGAGGTTCAATGAAAATATCACATAGGTGTTTTTTATGTAAAATATCTTTGTGCAAAGCTACTGATATACAACGATCAACTAATGCTTTATAACTCAAATCATTTTCAATAACTCCAAGAGGATTGGCATGGCAACCAATAATTTTGTACCTACAAGGATTAATAGCCTCCACTGCAAAATTATCTGAAATTCCACCGTCAATAAGTAGTTTATCATCAATGTTAATAGGTTTGTAAATAACTGGAATGGCGCTTGTGGCCAATAACGCAGGAATTAAGTTACCACTCCGAACATAATATGGTTTTCCTCTTTTAATATCAGTGGTTGCAACTACTAATTCAATATTTAAATGATCAAAAGTTATGTTGCCAAGATATTTTTGTAAATTACGTTTGATTGAATGAGGTTTAAAAAGCCCTAAATTGCCGGGGTTGAAAGTTCTTATGCTAATAATATTAGTTTTTGATGCAATACTTGCAATTTCATCGGCATGAAAACCTTTGGCAATAAATGCACCAATAATAGCTCCAGCGCTTGTTCCTGCAATTATTTTAGGAACAACATTAAATTCGCTCAATGCTTTATAAATACCAATATGCGATAAACCTCTGGCTACTCCACCAGAAAGCACTAGTGCTGCATCAATCGTTTTATATTGCATCAATAAATTGATTTGATTTCAGCATCTTTCAGAAATGTCTAAAAGAGTATTTTTAAACGTTTAACATTACAGGCATCACCAACATCAAAACTTCTTCGTTAGTGTTTTCTCCGTTAACAGGTAATAAAATTCCTGCGCGGTTGGGTAAACTCATTTCTAAGCAAACTTGCTCTGTATCTAAGTTAGCAAGCATTTCCTGCAAAAATTTAGAATTAAAGCCAATTTCCATGTCATCGCCTTTATAATCACAAGTTAAACGTTCTGTGGCCGCATTGTTAAAGTCATAATCTTCGGCAGATACATTTAATTCGCTACCCGCAATTTTTAATCTTACCTGATGCGTTGTTTTGTTTGAATAAATAGAGGCTGTTTTTACAGTTCTTAAAAAAGAAATTCTGTCGATTATTAGTTTGTTCGGATTTTCTTTAGGAATAACCGCTTCATAGTTTGGATACTTGGCGTCAATCAATTTACATGTTAATGAAAAGTTCTCAAATCCAAAGAAAATATTTTGCTTATTAAATTCAATTTTTACTTCTTCATTTACCGATTGAGCAATATTCTTTAAAATATTTAATGGTTTTTTAGGAAGTATGAAAGCCGCTTCAATAGGCGAGTTTAAACCATTTCTGCGATAGCGCACTAATTTGTGCGCATCGGTAGCAACCAGTGTAATATTATCTGTAGAAATTTGACAGAAAACACCACTCATTGCTGGTCTTAAATCGTCATTACCTGTGGCAAATATTGTTTTATTAATACCAGTAGAGAGTAATTCAGATGGCACAAGCATAGCACTTGCATCTTCAATGCTTGGTGTTTTTGGAAATTCTTCACCATCAAAACCAGATAATTTAAATTTACCAGTGCCGCTTGAAATCTCTATGGCAAAGGTTTTATTATCAATCAAAAATGAAAGGGGCATTTCGGCCAGTTCTTTTAAAGTATCCATTAATATTCTTGCAGGAATGGCAACTTTTCCTTTTTCTTCGGCCTTTACAGGGATTTTGGTTGTCAAAGTTGTTTCTAAATCAGAAGCCGAAACCGACATCTCATTGGCATCAATATCAAACAAAAAGTTGGTTAATATTGGTAAAGCATTGTTATTATTAATAACTCCGCTAATATTTTGAAGTTGCTTAAGCAATGTAGTACTGGAAACTATAAATTTCATTTTTTATGTTTTTTAATTTTGAAAGGGCAAAAATAAGCTAAAGATTGTCTTTTAATAGCGGTATGAAAACTAATTTTAATTATTTTTTAACAAAATCGCTTGTACTTGGCGCAAAAAAGTCGACTGAAACCATCAAATTATCAAAAACAAAGTTTTGAATGAGCAAAAGATCCTTTTTATTATTGTTCAACATCCCATAAAATCGGTCAACATCTAAATCCATTAATTTGCCATTCATATCATAAGTTTCGACAAGAAGTTTTTTGTTGAAACACTTTAACTGCTTGCTTTCGCCATTTTTTGTAGTGATGGTGAAAATGGTTCTGGGCGTTGAGCTCAAGATAGAATCCTTTCTTTCTGGTTCAATATCTTTTACATAGCCCTCGCAGTTTATGTTAAAGAATTGAGTTAATAATTCGCGCCCTTTTAGGGTGTCGAATTGTGGTATATCATTGCCTTGGAAGTTTTTAAGGGTAATTTTTGTGTTTTCTTGCTGTAATTCCCAAGAATTTTTGGGATTTTTTAAATCTTCCAATTTAATACTTGTAATATCTTGCGATTTATACCTGTAAAGTGCAGTAGAACGCCACATTTCAGGAATGGCGTAATACCTTGGGTAAAGATAACCATCAAAGCCTGGAATATGCATTATAAATGGAGCAGATGAGTTTTCGATCATCATGTAATTGCCTAGGAAATCTTCTGTTGTTCCGCCAACATAATATGTTTTTGTGAGTTTCCCTTTTTGATAAATCTCAACTTTGGTTGATTTTACAGCCATTTTTTTAACAACATTGTTAAAGGAAGCACGACCAACAGGCGCTTTCACTTTTATTTGCTTTATCGTTTCAAGCAGTATTTTAATGGCGTCTGGCCTGGCATCAAAACTATTATTTACAGTCCAGTTGCTGGCTGTTTTCCGCTCCAGTAAAAGCTTGTAGCCATCTTTATCTGATAAGAAAATTTTATCTATACTGGCTGTGTCTTCAATGGCAAAGTCTGATAACTCTTCCTTTAAAGTACTTTTTTGGTATTTAGTGACTAGGAAAACTGCTGTAAAAGCAAGGATACACATCGCTAATATGGAAAGGGTATTTTTTGTGCTTTTGGTCATTTATTATGAATTTAATGCGTTTATCTCCTGTTAATTTTCAATTTGCGAAGCATATCTTTTTTTACGCAACCATCCTGAAAACAAACCATACAGCATGATAATTAAAATTGGACTTAGAATACATATCAACTGCCACTTTAATTTTTGCTCACTAATAATTGTTTTGTTTAACAAGCGAATTTGAATATCTCTGGTGCGCACTGCAATTAAGCCTGAATCGTCCAACAAATAATTCATACAATTCATAATAAAGGTTTTATTGCCAAATTGCTGTTGTGTGTACCTATCGTAACCAAGTGGAAATACTTTGCCCGTGCTACTTTGCACTTGATTTTTAATTACATCTCCATCGGCAACAACAATCATGGCTGTTTTTACACCTTGTGCCTTAAAAGCCATTTCTTGCGCATTGGCAACTGTAGGAACAATTCTATTTTTAAAAACCGACTCAAATTCACCTTCTAAAAGGATAGCTAATGGGATATTTTTACGGTAATACTCTTTAGGGTTGGGTTCTTTTTTAAGAATACTTAAATCAATACGGGCTGGTGTGTTCACGCTTCTTGAATACTGTGAACTGGCTAATAAAATGGTTTTTTTGATGGATTTATTATTGAGCGTATCTAAACCACTTGCAAATTCAAACTTAACCGCATTTAAATTTTTTACAATGGGATGCTCGCAAAAAGGAAAAGCAACAGGAAAATACACCCAGGGATAATATTTATATTGTGGCTGATTGCCTTGATAGCCCGCCAATACTGGAATTGGAGCCGATTGCACATCAAGCACCAAATTGGTATTCATTCTAACACCATATTTAAAAATAATGTCTTCTAAATTGATGGGGTTTGCTAAACCTAAGGTTACATTATTTTTGGTTAAGCTATCCATACTGGCCATTACAGGGTCAATGAGCCATAAGGTTTTGCCACCCTTCATCACAAATTGATCTAAAATGTATTTGTCTTTTTCATCAAAAACACTATCGGGCTTTGCAATAATAGCCGCTTTAAAACCTCTCAAGGAAAATAATTGATTATTTAATCTTACACGCTCTACCACATAATACTCTTCGAGCGCCTTGGTAATATCTTCTAAGTTTTTTCCATTCAATTCACCATGCCCTTCAATGATGGCAATTTTATCTTTTTCTTTGGTAGTAAGTTTTAAAATTGTACTTGCAAATTCAAATTCAAGATTCTCAATTGAACCATTTAAAACTTCTTCTTCGCCCATGGCTACCTGCGTTTTTAGCAGTTGAAGAGGAAATGTTTTTTCGTGATAAGTGACTAAAGCGCCTGGAAAAATAATTTGGTTTTGCTCTCCATTTTCTGTTTTAACTTGCAATGAAGTGGGCAATAATCCTGCTTTATAAAGTTGTTCGTATACTTCTGTGTTTTTATTTACATCTTCATTTTGCGATGGATTAATAAATGTATACTGAATATTGTCGCCAGCATAGGCTCTAAACTCATCGAGCATTTCTTTGGTTTCGCTTCTTAACCTTTTAAATCCTGCTGGAAATTCTCCTTCTAAATACACCTTGAAATAAATAACATCATCAAGCTCCTTGAGTAATTTTTTTGTAGCAGAAGAAAGGCTATATCTTTTTTCGGCAGTTAAATCAAATCGGTGGAAAACATAATTACCAATTACGTTTAATAAAATTACGATGGTAATTCCTGTAAAAAGTTGTAAGAAACTGTTGAATTTATTTTTATTTTTCATACCCTTTCTTTGCAATTACCATTTTCTACTTTCTAGTGATGTTTTTGTCATCATTATAAATATAGCAGAAAAACCAATAAAATAAATGATATCTCTTGTATCAATAACTCCTCTGCTCATACTTATATAATGCTGACTGACGCCTAATCCGGCAATAATGTTGTCTATGCCTTTAAAAAGTTGTAAACTACTAAAGGAATCGAAGCCTTGATAAGCAATAAAACTAAGAAACAAGGAGATGATAAAAGAAATGACCTGATTGTCGGTGATGCTTGAGGCAAAAATACCAATAGCCACAAAGGCAGAGGCTAAAAATACCAAACCAATATACGAACCATTTGTGGCGCCAATATCTATATTTCCTACAGGGTTGCCCAATTGATAAACAGCCCAATAATAAAGCAGGGTAGGAGCAATACTAAAAATAACAAGCACAATGCCAGCTAAATATTTTGATAAAATAATGTCTAAATCGGTAAGTGGTTTTGTTAATAGTAATTCAATCGTTCCACTTTTTTTTTCATCGGCAAAGCTGCGCATGGTAATGGCTGGAATCAAAAACAGATACACCCAGGGTGCAATCATAAATAAGCCATCTAAAGAGGAATAACCATTATCGAGCACATTAAACTCGCCCGGGAAAACCCATAAAAATAAGCTAACAATGAGTAAAAAAACAACAATCACCACATAGCCTAAAATGGAGCTTAAAAAACTTTTGACTTCTTTTTTTAATAAGGAAAACATCAAAAAATAAATTTGAAATTATGCATACACAAAAGGCGAAAGTATAAAGACTTAGTGGCTTTTGAATTAAAATTTGTTAACATAGCTTTTACTTCACTGCTTTTTTTGATGAATAACCAAGCAACTCCTTAGCATTGCTTATGGCCGCAGCGCTGGTTTTTTCATTGCTCAACATTTTTGCAATTTCATGCACCCTTTCTTCCTGATTTAAAATTTTAATGTGAGAAGTAGTAATGTCCTTTTCGTTATCTTTATATACAAACCAATGTTGATGGCCTTTACTCGCTATTTGCGGCAAATGGGTAATGCTTATTACTTGTAAATGGTTTGATAAATCTTTAAGTATGATGGCCATTTTTGCTGCAACATCGCCCGAAACACCCGTGTCAATTTCATCAAATAAAATAGAGGGCAATGTTTTTTCTTTGGCAATGATTGATTTTATGGCTAACATAATTCTTGATAATTCGCCACCAGAAGCCACTTTATTTAATGGAGCTGGAGCTACTCCTTTATTGGCACTAAATAAAAACTCAACTTCATCACAACCATTGAGCGTAAAATGAGGAATGGTATGCATTTGAATCATCAATTGTGCATTAGGCATGCCTAATTGTTGTAGGATGTTAACAACCTCTTTTTCAAAGTTAGGTATGGCACTTAACCTTTGCTTACGCAATTTTAGTGCATTTTTTAATAAGTTATCTTCAATAGCTTTTAGTTCAATCTTTAACTTTTCAATTTCTTCTGCCAGCGAATCAACACCAACAATTTTACTTT
>JBILPB010000263.1:0-3098 GCA_044374175.1 Bacteroidia bacterium
ATTTTTGTTTTCATACCTACATCATTCAATTGACTAAAAATAGTTCCATTAAAATATTGTACATTCAAAAAATCATTGAAATCGGCCTTGTAAGCTATGTACAGCTTGTTTTGAAAAACATTAATATCGTAAATGTAATTTTGCTTTAATGCAGAATTGCTGCTGAGATAGGTATAACTATTGTTGCTATTATCAATTTTAGTTAATCCATTTTTAGTAGCTGCCCAGAGCTCATTGTTCCAAAATTTTAATTGCAATACAGTATCATTATTGAGTTTATTGTTTGATACATTGTAAGCAGTTAAATTAATCCCATCATGTTTAAATAATCCTTGATTAGTGCCTATCCACAAATTACTTTGCACTTTTTCAATTACATTGATTTGATTGGGCACACCCAAATTAGCAAAGGTATTATTCACAAAAGTTACTCCATCAAAAATAGAGATACCAAGGTTTGTTATGATGAGTAAGTGATTACTTACACTCCAATTTAGTAAATTAATCGTATTTGAATTTAATGCACTATTACTGGTGTCAAAATTTGTCCAAGTGTTATTTTCATATTTCATCAAGCCATCATTTACACCACTATAGATAGCTCCATTGCTACTTAAAGCCATAGTATTCGACCTTTGATTTGTTACAAACGGATTTTGCAAGATTGTAATGCCATTAACAGCTTGACAATTGTTATATCCAAAAATAAATAGGAGTGAAATAATAAGTGTTTTCATAGTCTGTTTTTTTATACAGACTACCACCTGTGAATAAATGTTGTCTCGAAATATATTTATTTTAAGTATCTAATAAATATCCGTCTCACTGATCAAATCCTTTACATCATTAAACTGTAAATTCTTTACTTGCATGGCTTTGTTTTGAGCGGGTATTTGTGTGTTTCCTAAATTAATATTGTTATCATCATTGCCATAAGTATTATTCAAATCTAAGGCATCATACATGCCATAATTGCCATTGATTTGTTTGCTCTTACCAAAATAAAAATTAAATCCTACGTTTAAAAATCCTCCTTGCTTTAAACTGTATTCTTGATAGGTATCGCGCTTAATGGCAATGTGTTTTGAACCTTCTGCAAAAGCTACGTAACCTTTACTAAAACCGGTAGAAACAAACATACTAAATTTAGAATTTGCTTTGTAAGTTAGCGTCATGCCCGTTAACAATTCCCATCTGCGTAATTCAACGGTAGTACCTTTATCCAAAAATCCAGTATTAAAATCATTTTTAAAACTGTAGGCACTTCCTATCGGGCGGGTAAAAATACTGTAATAAAAATGCTTGCCAACAGGCATGTTCAACGACATATTTCTTAGTAATTGTATATTAAAATTTACGCCATCCAATCTTCCAAATCTAAAACCTATAATAGGTAAAGCTAGCTTTTTACCAAACACAAAAGTGCGCATAAAGCCTAAACGATAACTAAACTTTTCACTCACTGTTCTATTATAAATAAACACCATAGCCAGGCGCCTTCCTGTTCTTGCTTTTGTATATTGATCAAACGATGAAAATGGCGCCACAGCTAAAAAATAAGAGTTTTTTCCTCCATCACTATAAATCCCTTTTAAGGCAATGGATGTTCTCCTAAATGTTCTAGGTTCGTTCAAAAAAGAAGATTCAATGCGTTCTTTAGTAACATTGATGGTCGTTATCAATTGAAAGCTTTTAATTTTAGCACTATCATCACTCAGCCAGGTGTTGGTATAAAGTGGTGTATTAAAACCAATGTTGCGTTGCCTAAATTGATAGTATCTGCCATCTACTGGCAAGCTATCTATTCTTGGTCTAATTGTTCTGTCTGGTATACCATACCAAGAAATATACAAACATGGTTTAATATAATGCTTTGGTGTTTTAATTGATGATTTTTTTAGGCTATCATTCAAATCACCAGCTTTCACCAAAGGCGCCATCATCATTAAAAGAATGATGAGATACAATGGATGTTTATATGTGTAGTTATTTTTAAGCACCTTCAATTTTAGTGTTATCATAAAACAATGTTAGTTTTTGTCTTTTAATTGTTTTAATAATTCACGTTTAAAATCTTCTTCTGCTTTTATTAATAAAGCAACTTTTGTTATTGGTAAACTTTGTTTAAAGCGGGTATAGTATTGTTTTTGTAAATTGGCTTCATTTATTTTAAAATCTGTTTCATTCTCAATAAATAACTCAGCTTCTTGATCAGTCATGGTTTCAGGTGTCAACTTCCTATTTTCCTTTCTGCGAGATTTTCTTAATGTTTCTAATTTATCCTGATACTCGTTATATACTGGCCAAAAAAGTTGTGCTTCTTTACTATTTAAGCTTAATTCCTTGGTGATGAACGCAACTCTAAAAGAAGCAATCTGTTCTTTTTTATCTGCTTTTGTTTGCGCAGTAGCCAAGCCCCCAAGCGCAATCAAAACAGTTATAATTAAATATTTATATATGGTGTTCATGGTTGGTATTTTATATTTCCTCTGTTATATCTTCTAACGTAATATCGTTTTCAATTAAGTATTCTGTAATTTCAGCCTTCACCTGCATTTGTTCAGTGTTGCTTGCTATTTCAATTTGCTCAGGTTGATCAATTTCTTCAATCAACATACTTTCATCATATTCGTGTAAGTCTTCAGTGGCAGCAGTTATAGTACTTTTACTCATTGTGTTCATGGCCAACTGTGTATTGTTTGAAGTTGAGTTTTCAAACATGCGCAAATAAAATACCATCACTACCAAAATGGCAACAACAGCTGCAACCAATGCCAATCGATATTGTGGCACTTGTGGCAGCCAAAATACTTTTGCCTCTTTTTTCTCTTGATATAATCTATCTTGAATTCTTAAAGGTAAATTTTCGAAATAACCTTCTGGCACTTCTAAATTACTTTGCATTGGCGCAATGCCCACTTTTTGCTCCACCTGCAAAGCCACTTGCTCAAAATAATTTGTTGGCACCGCAAAAGGACTTTGCTTAGCAATCAAGGCATGCTGTGCAATAGTCTCAGGTAAAGTTTCAAAATATAAATGAGGAACTACAAAATCAGGCGTAACTTTTACAAATGGATGATTCAACACGGCCGCATGCA
>JBILPB010000105.1:0-11777 GCA_044374175.1 Bacteroidia bacterium
ATGGACTCTATATTAAGAACAGATGGCTCTGGTCGTCAGTTTTTGCATCAAAAATCTGGTGGTTCTGTGAGCCCTGCCACGCATGAAACAGTTGATGCTAAACAACATTTTGTTTACCAAGAAGGGCAAGCTGTTTTTAAGTTTGCAGTAACCAATATGGCTGAAGTTTCTGCCGAAATTATGGATAAAAATAATTTGAAACCAGATGACATTGCTTGGCTAGTTCCCCATCAGGCAAATAAAAGAATCATAGATGCAACTGCCAACAGAATGGGCCTAGCTTCTGAAAAAGTAATGTTGAATATTCAAAAATATGGCAATACCACTGCTGGTACTCTGCCACTTTGTTTGTTTGATTATGAAAAGCAACTAAAAAAAGGCGATAATATTATACTTGCCGCCTTTGGTGGGGGTTTTACATGGGGCGCGGTGTATATAAAATGGGCTTACAACAGTTAGATTCAAAAACAAATTTGAATAATTTGTTTGCTTAATTATTAACAATTGCATTAGAGGAAATCAATAAAATTATATTTGCATTTAAGTATTTTAAAAACAACAAAAAATGGAATTAAAAGAAATACAAGACCTTATTAAATTTGTTGCAAAATCAGGAGTTTCTGAGGTTGAGCTAGAAAGCAAAGGCTTTAAAATTGTTATTAAAACTGGAGGTGGACAAGAAACAGCTCGACATGAACAAACCTACCTTGCCGCACCAATGCCAATGATGGCGCAACAAATTCAAATGCCAGCTCAGGTTGCAGCTCCTGCTCCAACTGCTGAGGCCCCAAAGGCTGCTGTAGCTGCTGTACCAAGCATCGACACTTCAAATTTAATTACAATTAAATCGCCAATGATTGGTACTTTTTATCGCTCGGCTGGACCTGATAAACCTTTGTTTGTTAACATTGGTGATGAAGTTAAAGGTGGTAAAGTATTATGTATAATTGAAGCTATGAAGCTATTCAATGAAATTGAATGTGAGCACACAGGCACTATCGTAAAAGTTTTAGCCGAGGATGGTTCACCAGTTGAATATGATCAACCACTATTCTTAATTCAACCTTAGAAATTGGGTTTGAAATTACATTATTATTTCATGTTTTAAATCAAAGAATAGTTTATCATGTTTAAAAAAATACTAATTGCCAATCGTGGAGAAATTGCTTTACGTGTTATTCGTACTTGTAGAGAGATGGGTATTAAAACAGTAGCAGTATATTCAACAGCCGATAAAGAAAGTTTACATGTAAAATTTGCTGATGAAGCAGTTTGCATAGGTCCTCCAGCGAGCAAAGATTCTTACCTAAAAATCGCGAATATTATTTCGGCTGCAGAAATTACGAATGCCGATGCTATCCATCCTGGCTATGGATTTTTGTCTGAAAATGCAAAATTTAGCCGGATTTGTAAGGAACATGGCATTAAATTTATTGGTGCTTCGCCAGAAATGATTGAAGGAATGGGCGATAAATCATCAGCCAAAGATACAATGATTAAAGCTGGAGTTCCAACAATACCAGGTTCTGAAGGCTTGCTTGAAAGTTTAGACCAAGCTAAAAAATTAGCCAAAAAAATTAAGTATCCTGTCATCATCAAAGCTACTGCGGGTGGTGGTGGAAAAGGTATGCGCATTGTTTGGGAAGATGCCGAAATGGAAAAAGCATGGGACAGTGCTCGTCAGGAAGCAGCAGCAGCCTTCGGAAATGATGGAATGTACCTTGAAAAATATATCGAAGAGCCTCGACATATTGAAATTCAAATTGTTGGAGATCAATACGGAAAAGCCTGTCATTTAAGTGAAAGGGATTGTTCGGTTCAACGAAGACACCAGAAATTAGCAGAAGAAACTCCTTCGCCATTTATGACTGATGAGTTGCGTGAAGCAATGGGTCAAGCTGCTATTAAAGCCGCATTAGCAGTGAGTTACGAAGGTGTTGGAACTGTTGAGTTTTTGGTAGACAAACACAAGAATTTCTATTTCATGGAAATGAATACAAGAATTCAAGTGGAGCATCCAATCACAGAAGAGGTAATAAATTACGATTTAATTCGTGAACAAATATTAGTGGCAGCAGGTGTGCCTATTAGTGGTAAAAATTACTATCCGCAATTGCATGCCATTGAATGTCGCATTAATGCCGAAGATCCTGCTAATAATTTCCGCCCTTCACCAGGTAAAATTACCAATCTTCATATTCCTGGAGGTCATGGAGTACGCGTAGATTCTCATGTATACGCTGGTTATACAATACCACCAAATTACGACAGCATGATTGCTAAGTTGATAACGGTTGCTCAAACACGTGATGAAGCCATCAATAAAATGTACAGAGCTTTAAGTGAATTTGTAATTGAAGGAATAAAAACAACCATTCCTTTTCACTTAAAACTAATGCAAGATCAAAAATTTATAGAAGGTGATTATACTACCAAGTTTATGGAATCCTTTGATTTAACAGATTTATAAAAAAAAGCCTCCAAATTTGGAGGCTTTTTTTTTTGAGTAAATGTTGTGTTGAATGATTTAAAGCAACTAGTCTGAAGACAGGATAAAGTGAAATATTTTATCTGAAAATATAACACAAAAAAAGCAGCCTTTCGACTGCTTTTTTTGTGTTTAAATATGTAATTTAAAATTAACTTAAAACTTGTTTTACCAAATCAGCAGCCTCTTGTAATTGAATAGCTGAAAACACTTTCAAGCCTGATTCATCAATTATCTTTTTGGCTTCAACAGCATTTGTACCTTGTAATCTAACAATAATTGGCACATTAATATTTCCCATGTTATTGTATGCATCAACAATTCCTTGTGCAACTCTATCGCAACGAACAATTCCTCCAAAAATATTTACTAAAATTGCTTTAACATTAGGGTCTTTTAAAATAATTCTAAAGGCTTGCTCAACTCTTTGTGCATTGGCTGTTCCTCCAACATCTAAAAAGTTAGCAGGTTCTCCCCCACTCAACTTAATAATATCCATGGTAGCCATAGCTAAGCCCGCACCGTTAACCATACAACCAACATTGCCATCCAATTTTACATAGTTCAAATTATGCTCCCCTGCCTCCACTTCTGTTGGATCTTCTTCTGTAACATCGCGCAAAGCAGCTAAATCTGCATGTCTAAACAATGCGTTTTCATCTAAATTTACTTTGGAATCAACTGCAATAATTTTGTTGTCAGATGTTTTTAATACCGGATTAATTTCAAACATGGCAGCATCAATAGTATCGTAAGCCTTGTATAAGGCTGTAACAAACTTAACCATTTCTTTATGTGCAACGCCTTCCAATCCTAAATTAAAAGCAATTTTGCGTGCTTGAAAACCTTGTAGGCCAACCTTTGGATCAATTTCTTCTTTATGAATTAAATGAGGTGTGTTATGAGCAACTTCTTCGATATCCATTCCTCCTTCGGTACTGTACATGATTACATTTCGGCCAGTAGCACGGTTTAACAATACACTTACATAAAACTCTTTAGGTTGCGACTCACCTGGGTAATATACATCCTGAGAAATAAGTACTTTACTAACTTTTTTACCGGCTTCACCAGTTTGTATGGTTACCAAAACATTTCCTAGAATATTTGTGGTAATTGTTTTCACATCTTCTAAAGACTTTGCTAAAGCAACTCCTCTTTGTTCGGTGCCAACTATTTTACCTTTTCCTCGGCCTCCGGCATGTATTTGTGATTTTACCACCCACCATCCAGTGCCTGTTTGTTTCTGTAAATCTTGCGCTGCTTTTACTGCTGCTTCTGGACTATCGGCAACAATGCCTTCTTGTATAGCCACACCAAATGATTTTAATACTTCTTTTCCTTGATATTCGTGTATGTTCATATTTTAAATTTAAAGGTTCAAATGTACTTGATTTTAGGATAATAGCAAATGCAATTTATACAATATTAATTAGGAGTTTTCCTCCCAAATACCTGCTAAATGCACAATTGTATCTACCGCGCGATGCATATCCTGCACGCTTACCCATTCTAATTTACTATGAAAAGCATGCTCCCCTGCAAAAATATTAGGACAAGGTAAGCCCATAAATGATAGTCTTGAACCGTCTGTTCCGCCTCTTATAGAAGATTGCACTGGAATTAAGCCACTTCGTTTTATAGCCTCCAAAGCATATTCAGTTACCTTGGGGTGATGTTGCAAAACCTCTTTCATATTTCTATATTGCTCGTTAACCACAAATTGGTAGGTAGCCCCTGGAAATTTAGCTATTTCTTTCTTAACAATATCTTCCAGTAAAATTTCATGATTTTTTAGTAGCGCAGTATCAAAATCTCTGATGATAAAATTTATCACCGTTTTTTCTATTAAGCCATTCACACTTACAGGGTGAATAAATCCTTGTTTATATTCGGTTGACTCTGGAGAAAGTTTGTCTTTTGGCAGGGCATCTATAATTGCACTTGCAATTTTTATAGCACTCTGCATTTTATCTTTAGCAAAACCAGGGTGAGTGCTTATGCCATGAATTGTTAATGATACACCATCGGCACTAAAAGTTTCATCTTCAATATGTCCTGCTGTTTCGCCATCAATGGTATAGGCGTATTGAGCGCCTAGTTTTTGAATATTAACATGATTAACACCTCTGCCAATTTCTTCATCAGGAGTAAACAATATTTTTATGGCACCATGTTTAATTTCTGGATGATTAATTAGCTGATGAATGGCATCCATAATTTCGGCCACACCTGCTTTATTATCAGCACCTAACAGTGTTGTGCCATCAGCTGTAATAATATCATTTCCAATTTGATTTAATAACTCAGGATGTGCTTTTGGGCTCAACACTTGCGATGTATCGGCAGGCAGCACAATATCATGTCCTTGATAGCTGTAATGAACCACAGGGTTTACATTTTTACCACTGCAGTCGGGCGATGTATCGACATGTGAACAAAAACAAATTGCTGGAACTTCTTTACTTGAGTTACTTGGCAATGTTGCATAAACATATCCAAATTCATCAAGGTGAGCATCTTTAATTCCCATTTCAAGTAATTCTTTAACCAACACACGACTTAAATCTTTTTGTTTTTCGGTAGATGGAAAAGTATTTGATTCAGGATCTGATTGCGTATCTATTTGAACGTATCTTAAAAAGCGCTCTGTTACTGTATATTTTAAACTCATTAATTATTTTTTATATTTTCGATTGAATGTTTGTTTTTGTCTTTAATCAATCAACTATTTATTGATCATTAATTTACTGGAACTATAACTCAAACCATCATTAAAGTGTAGGTAATACATTCCAGTTGAAAATCCATTGAGCTCAATTTCAAAGTTTGTTGTTGCTGCAGGAATCTTATAATTTTTCATCCATTTACCTTCATTATTGTAGAGTGTACATTCTATAATATTGTTTGATTTAGGAAAATTACTTAAATCAATATTTACAACATCTTTAGCTGGATTTGGTATTAGTTTTATATTTGTAAAAGAAATTTTCTTTTTTAGTCCTGTTGCACCTGATTTAATGGCCAAGGCAAACTCCCCTTTTTGAATTGAGTCAATTTTTATTGTTCCAAATTTATCGTTTACATTACCCATAACCTTGGTATAATATGGATAAAGACTCCATTGCTCGGCTGTTGATTTTCTGTAAAGTAACACCAAACTATCTTCATTGTATCCAGCAGTAAAGAGCAAATTATCAAGATATTGATTTTGTGTTGCCGAAGTGCTTCTTCCATCATAATTTATAGTGGCAACTCCTTTAAAACCATTTGAAAAAACGCCATCAATTTTATAATATCTATTCGGAGAAATGATGTACCCTGCTCCCACTCCCACTGGGTCTGGTGCAGTAAAGTTATGCTCCACTCTTAAAAATGTAGAATCAGTAACTGCCGAAATATTAAAACTTATTTTTAGGTCAGCCATGCTGTGAACGCCAGTAGTTTTGATTGTTTTGTACTGCGATACGATAGCATCACTTATGTTTAATTCATGATTTAAACCTGCATAAATTGGTGAGAATGGTACATTGATCGTAAAATTAGCCGTTTGTCCACTCATTATAATTTTAGTTGTATAAGCATTGAATGCATCATTCATAAAGGTAACTTCCAAAGGCACATTAGTGTGCAATGTTGGAGCGCCAGTTAATTTTTGACGAACAAATAAAGTAACCAGGTTTGCACTTCCATTGTTATCAACCACAAAAGAATCAATAGAAAAATGAGAGTAGCCTGGATTAAAAACCCAGTTATTAAAACAATCGCTTAGATTTAAACCGCTGCTGGCTTCAAAGTCGGTGCGCATTTTATCACTATTTACATCGCCAAAGGCATTGTTATTTAAATAATACTTAACGGCATTAAAAAATAGTGAATCGCCCATATAACTTCTAATGGTATGTGCTATGGCTGCGCCCTTCAAATAAACATGGTCTCCATAAGTCCATTCGTGAGGAATTCCAGAAACAGCTCTGTAGCCTCCTTCTTTAATATGTGCCAGTTGCAAAATTTTGGCCTGGTTAGTTCTTAAGGCATTTTTATAAGCTTCTTTCCCGTATAAACTTTCGGTAAAAACAAAAGATGAAAAACTTGCCCAACCTTCGTTTAACCACATTTCTTCTGCAGTTGAACAGGTTACCAAATCACCAAACCAATGATGCGATAATTCATGACTCATTAACTCAGCTTCATAAACGGTGGAGCCTCCTGTAATTGCTGCTTTGGGATAGGCTATGTTAGTGGCATGCTCCATTGCACCACCATTAAAGGGTACCAACACAAATCCAACTTTATCCCATAAATATGGGCCAAATCTATTTTCAAAGGCATCAAAAGCATGCTCAAGATTTATAAATGCATTCTTTAAATTGGTTGTATCATTAGGTACTGCCGCAAGTTCAACTGGCATTGAACCATTTATTGAAGAAAAATTTTGGTGGACAGTTGTGTATGCAGCAACAGCAATGCACGACAAATAACTTGGAATATCTTGTTGCAAAACCCAATTCCAGGTAATTGTATTATTTGGGTTATTTACAAAGTTTGTCAAAAGGCCATTGCAAACAGCTCTGTGAGCATTAGAAGTTGTGATTGCAAAACTGTAAGTAGCCCTTTCCACAAAATTATCAAAGCATGGATGCCAGGTTCTTCCATAAACGTGAGGATCGGCAGAAAAGCCAACCCCTAAATTGTAAGCATAGCCACTACTAAAACTAAAACCACCAAAACCACTAGGATCCGTTTGAGGTATGCCATGATAGGCTACTCTTACCACAATTGTATCTCCAACATTATAAGTATTTCCTAAATAAACTTTGAGTAAAGTGTCGTTATAATTATAGTTTAAAGTATTATTGTTAAGTTTAATTGAATCTACTGTCATTCTTAACAGATCCAGACTCAAAGTGTTGATGCCATTTAATTTGGGAACAATTTTTACATCAGTATAGCCACTAATAGGACTTGAAGATACACTCGTAATATTTAAATTTACATGATAATGTAACACGTTAATGGTATCGCTTCTTAGGTTGTGATTGATATTCATTTGTCCTATTCCACCGCTTATTGGGCCAGAAGCAAATAACAAACTTACGCATGCTATTTGCAGAAGAATTGATAATTTTAATACGCTATTTTTATTTGCCATTTTTTTTTAACTAGAACTTTGTAAAAGTATAAAAATTGCTTCAATTCAAATTAAATAAAGTTGTTTTTTAATGGGTGCATTGGCCAAAAATATTAAATACTCAAAATAGGCAATGATGATTATGTATATATATATTTCAAGGATAACCAAGATGCAAATTAAACTGTTTAATAGCGCTACCTTTAATTTCAAAATATCGCAGCTAACTGATCATAATCTGTCTAAATTAATGGAAACAGAAAAATAAAAATCGCTTAAGATTATTTATATTAAAACTCAGTCTTAAAAAAAAAGCAATTGCGCCAGTAAATTATAAATTTGAAACTCATTAATAACTAAGGGTTTACGCAAGATGTCAACTATGCGAATTTTATAATTTAGGACAAGTTTGTTTCAATTAGTTGAAAACTTTGGAAAAGGATCCTTGTCAATAGCATCAAAAAAAATATATTTGCAAAATATTTTTAGTATTTTTAACCATTCAAAATAAAAATTATATCTTATAACATATGAAAATTTTTACAAAATTCGGCCTTGCCATTGCAGTAGCAGCTTTTTTTAGCTTCAATACTGTTTCAAATGCACAATCCATTTCGATGGGAATTAGAGGTGGCGGAAACTATAGTACTTTATTGGGTATCGACTCAGCTGAACTAAAAACCGGTATTACTGGTGGAATTACAATAAATTATCAAACTGCTGGAAAATGGAGTGTTAGTGCTGATATGCTTTATACCCAGAGAGGAACGACTTTTCAAAGAAATTTTAAGGACAGCACAAATACCCTTTCTGAAAAATTTGAATATGATTACGCTTTAAATTATGTTGAAATTCCTGTATTGTTTCATTACAATTTTTTATCAGATAGTAGCAAATTAAAGGCAAGAGCTTTCTTTGGACCTTCATTGAATGTGCGTGTTAATGGTAAAAATAATATTAAATATACTAAGGTTGTTAACTTTGGAGATAGCACTGCTACTACCAATACCGAAGGAGAGCAAGATTTAGCTTATATTTATACTCCTTTAGATTATGGCTTTGTTGGTGGGATTGGTGCTACTTATGCTGTTACTGATAAAATTTCAGCTAGCCTTGATATAAGAGCTAGTTATGGATTGCTTGATATTAGAGAATATCTTTCAAAAAGCAGCAAAGCAGTTAGAAATGCTAATGTTTCTATACTGATTGGCGTAACCTACAGATTGTCAAAATAATATTCTTTAAAATTCTTTTAAAAGGTCGCAATGAAAATTGCGGCCTTTTTTATTGACTAAATTTTTTATTCGTCAAGGCATGGAATACTTTTTTTGATTTGATGTAAAATTCAAAAACAAGCGAAGTATTATACACCCCTTTCAAAAATTTTAATTGATGAAACTGTTCTTTTAATTCACGCTTTTTTTTGAGTTTGCCAATACTTTTATAAAATGCTGAATGAGCCTTTAAAATAGCTAAGGCATGATTAAACTTACCTCCGAAACAAAAATGAAAAAATGCCACACCATCCAAAATCATGCGGGCAAAAATTGTGCGGTACAAAAAACGATCGGGTAAATTTTTATACAGTAAGTACAAATTATTTCTAAAATTCAAATAAGTTTTATTAGGACTGATACTCGATAAAGTTCCGCCCCCTAAATGATAAACCAGTGACTTGTGCACAAATTCAATCTTGTACCCTTCATTTTTAAGGCGCCAACACAAATCAATTTCTTCCATATGCGCAAAAAAACTTTCATCAAAACCTTGCTGCTCATGATAAAGCTTTGCAGATATCATCATACAAGCGCCAGTTGCCCAAAATATTTCAATGTCATTATTATATTGCCCTTGATCTTTTTCAATATGATTGAACAAACGCCCTCTGCAAAATGGATAACCAAATTTATCTATAAATCCGCCTGCAGCGCCAGCATGTTCAAAAAAAGCCTTGTTTTTATAATCTAAAATTTTAGGCTGACAAGCAGCCATGTTTAATGATGATTCCATTTTTTGATATAGTGGTTCAAGCCACGCAGTGGTAACCTCTACATCAGAATTTAAAAGCAAATAATACTTGGCTTTGATATGTTTTAAACCATCATTATAGCCTTTGGCAAAACCTCCATTGCTTTGATTGATGATTATTTTAATGGTAGGATATTTATTTTTAATAAATGATACACTTTCATCTGTTGAGGCATTGTCAATCACCCAAATATCGGCAATTTCTGTATTTGTATGCGCCACTACAGAAGGCAAAAATTCACTTAAATGATGAAGTCCATTCCAATTTAAAATAACTACAGCAACATCTTTTATCATAATAAATTGGGGTTCAATAGCTGATTGAAATTATCTGCTAATATCATAAGCATCTCTTAAATTAGTACCAAACTGATCTACTGCTTTTTCTTGATCAAAGCTTTGATACATATTGTTTCTTTTGTTCAATCTTGTTTGCCAACGATCGTCTCTTACCTCGCCAATCGCATCAGAATGTATGAGTGCAAAATTATTGGAAACGAGGTCGGTATTTGTAAATACAAATCTACGGTTTGATCTGTTATTGAGTTTATAATATTGCCATAGTTCGTAAGGATATAAACTCGGTTCTCTGTCATACACTAATCTTGAATCGGGCTTTCCATATTGCAACCAAACTCTTCCTCTGTCAGTAGCATACCCTTTTCTTGTTTGGGTTTTAAACAATTTGTTTACCTCCTTTACCATTAAATGATACTTGTTCCATTCTTCTTCAGGATTCAACTGGTTTCTTTTTTGCCAAAAGCTCAGAAAAAATTGTTGTTTGCTCAAGAGCTCTTTTGCACTTCCCACATTTATAGCATAGTCAACCTCAATTCTACTTGAAATAGGACGAAGGTATTTGATATATTCATTTAAACTGTCTGCCGTTAACTTTTCAACAAAAGTTCTTTGAACATTTAAGGCGTTTAACTCATTTAAACTAGCTTGTATACTAGGATTACTCCTTTGAATAAATATTCTTTGATCAGCAATGAGTTTATTTTCTTTGTCTCGCGCTTCAACTACTAAATTATAATTTCCTGAAGGAAGCATTTTAATATTCAATGAACCTAAAATGGGAATTACCTTTTCAGATTTTGATCTATTGAATCTAAAATAATCTTGCATTTTAACCCTGTTTTCAAAGGACTCTAAATAGGTGTTTATAATAAAAGTTTCTCCATTGGGAATATCTCTATTTATGCCATAAAGCTCAGTATAAAAGTTAAGTTCAGTCATCGATTCTGGAAAAAAAGAACTTACGTAGGGCACCATATCAAAACCATTTTTTGAAATTGCACTGGTGGTGTCAGCTTTTTTGTAGCTATCTATTAATTCTATGGAAGCTACTGTTGGCGTTTCATGGTTTAAATCAACCACAACCTGCTGATTGTAGGTGAAAGGCTTGCTAATATTGTTATTATCGGTAATACTCAATTCAAAAGTGTAGTTCCCTCTAGCGAGTGTAAATCTTTGCACATCAACAAAGTTAGGTTTTGCAGTTAGGGTGTCATCATATTCAGGACTTAATAAATTATACTTACCATAACCAAAAACGGAATCATTTCGTGAAAATAAAATATTTATATTGATACTTGCCTGCAGTTTTCCTCTGTCGTTTTTAGCATAAATTATGCTTTTAGAATTTACATTTAGGTACGTTTCAAGATAATTTCCTTGTTCAGGCACAACAAATTCTGACATCATTAAATAAGCTTTTATACTCTTTGCTTCTGCTGAAAGAGTTGAATACAAAGCGATTAAGACAAGTATTGATAGTTTTGTGATATGTTTCATAGACTGCGATATTGAAAATAATTCATTGAAATTAAAAAAAAAATTTTGTGTAACGAAAAAAAAAGTACTTTTGCGCTCGGAGAGTTGGCAGAGTGGTCGATTGCGGCAGTCTTGAAAACTGTTGACTGTAACAGGTCCTGGGGTTCGAATCCCTAACTCTCCGCCAAAGGATAAAAACCCACGAAAAATTTTCGTGGGTTTTTTCATGTCCGAAACCGAGCCAAGCTCGCTTGCGTGAGGTTGAGGGCATGAAAAAACCAGCAACGAAGTTGCGTAGGTTTGATATTGTTTGAAGCCCCCCAACAAAGGGTTCATGAGCAAAGCGAATAATCC
>JBILPB010000012.1:0-38771 GCA_044374175.1 Bacteroidia bacterium
CAACTCTTTGTTGATTAATATCAAAACCAATTACTGAAACTTTTCTAGCAAAAGCCAGTGCAATAGGCAAGCCAACATAGCCTAAACCAATAACTGCAATTTTAGAATCTTTACTTAGAACTTTACTATACATAATAATTTGTTTTATTCAATTAGAGTGCAAAGGTCGAAAAATTATTGAAACTTAAAAATGAGGCAACATTGTATCGTTTTTTACACCTAATTTAAGTTTTATTTAATTTACAAGTAATTGTTTTACTAACATAGAAACTGTTTTACCATCAGCTTTTCCAGAAAGTTGTTTTGTAATAACACCCATAACTTTACCTAAATCACCTGGGCCTGCAGCCCCAACTTGTTTAATTACTTCAGCAACAGCTGCCTTTATTTCATCTTCGTTCATTTGTTGCGGCAAATAACCTTCAATAACCGCAGCTTGCGCCAATTCAACCGAAGCTAAATCTTCTCTTTGTTGATTTTTGTATAATTCTGCTGTTTCTCTTCTTTGTTTAACCATTTTTTGTAATGCTTTTAACTCAGCATCGGGCGTGTTGCCTTCTGCAGATGTCTTCATCATCAGTATAGCCGATTTAATGGCTCTTAAGCCTTCGAGTTTAGCACTGTCTTTAGCAAGCATGGCAGTCTTGATGTCTGCATTAATTTGTTCTTCTAAGTTCATTATATCTATTATTTTAACGGCAAAGTTAAGGTAATATTGATAAAATTTAAATCTGAAGAATATTTAGTGGTAATATTTTAAATTTAATGAAGAAAATGTAAATGTCAATATTTATAAAAGCAACATCGATTAATTATGGAGAAAAATTTAACATCACTATTTAAAAACATTCTTTCTATTGTTTTGAACATTTTTAATGGCTAAATGCAGATAATGCTGAGCTCAATGAGGCAAAGCCTGATAAAATCTATATCATTTAATTATCAACTTAAACTTTTATAAAAATAGTTAATGAGTAATGATATATACAATTTTTGTTTCTATTTTTGAAAAAATACTAATAATGAAAAATCATATTATTTTATACCTGGGTTTAATAATTGTAACACTTGCCTCGTCATGTTCAAAAAATTTAAGTGTAAATAAAAGACGCTACAGCGATGGTTATTATGTCTCAATTTCTGATAAGAAAAAAACCAAAGAACATGATCTTGAGACATCATTTAAAAAGGACGAAATTAAAGTTGTAACGCAAGAAACAATTACAAATAGTAGCTATCTGTATAAAATCTCAAAAGAAAAAGACGTTTCTAAAGAAAAAAATGCTGTTCATGCTCAGTTAAAACCCACACCAGTTTTAAAATCTAAATCAGCCAGTAACTCACTGCCTCTTGTTAAGCATCAAGAAAAAGAATTTAATACCGCTTTAAATTTTGTTAAACCACATAAAACTAAAAGAACTAATCATCAAAGCTCCTTACCTTTTAATGGTTATTTTTTCGATCAAGGTTCAAATGTTTGGTTTGCAATTGGCGGAATAATTGCATTTATCGTAACAATTGTATTTTTTATTTTAGTCATATCTGCTATTGGCGCTATAACCTTTAGTTTTCCTTTTATATTCCCGTTATTATTAATCATCGGGTTAATTATATTGCTAACAGTGGGCGTGTTGGTCCTTTTGAATGCAAGTTAAAGGAATTTCGAACGTATATTGTTTTTACGAAATAATTAATATTTATATATTTGCAAAAAAGATATAACCCAAAATGAAAAAAATAGCATTCCTTACAATCACAACTTTATTTCTCATTATTTCATCATTAAAAGCGCAAGATTTAATTGTAAAAACTGATGGAACCATTATCAAAGGCAAAATTTCTGAAATTTCTGATGAAGCCATTAAATACAAAAAAGCCGATAATCTTGATGGGCCCGTTTATTCCGTTAGCAAATCGTCAGTAAGCGCAATTAATTATGAAAACGGAACTGTAGAAAAGTTCGAAGCTCCTGCTCAAGCTGCTAAAGAAAAGAATGAAGATGAAGATTATGCGGAAAAAGAAGAGCATACTAAAAAAAATCCAATATTGGAGGATGAACAAATGAAAAAAACTGTTGAGGCTATTGCGAAAGATGTTGGTGAACAGCTATTGAGCAGTTGTGCAAATGGTAAAATTGACAACTCAACAACATCTATCTATTGGGATGGTGTGTTTAAAGATGCAATTACTGGCGAACTAAATATTCCTATTATTTTAACTTGGAAACCAAAATGGACAGATGGAAGTGGTAAATGGATTAAGGGTAAAATAGTTATAACTTCTGATGGCAACAAGAGATGGATTTATCAAAATGATAACGGTTTAATGTTCTCAAGCTGTGCCAAACAGTTTAGAATTAGATAGATTTGGTTTAAAGAATTCCATAACTTATCGATATTTTAATCTTTTTTATAATAAACTTGTTTATATCAGATTAATTAATTTTCTTTGCGCTCGTAACCTTAATGTTTAACAAATGAAAAAAATTATCATCCCAATTATGGCAGTTGTTGCCATCAGTATTTCAAGTTGTAACCAACGTTTAATTGACTTTACTGTTATCAGTTCAAAAAACGTAACCCTTCGTTTACCAGATGATGGGAAAGGCCCTCGTACAACTGGAAAAGAAATGAAAATGTGTACCCAACCAATGTTGAAAAATGCGGTTGATAAAGCAATTGAAAATGCTGGTCCAGGGTATGATGCGTTAATTGATGGTGTTGTTTCTTCTAGAAACGAATTTTTCCGCACTGGATGGGTTGTAGAAGGTACTCCAATCAAAACTGGAAAATTGAAAGCTTCTAACAACTAGAAATTATTTTATTTATAAAAAAGCGGTTTTTTGGATTCAAAAAACCGCTTTTTTTTTACTTTAAATGGAACCCCATAAACTTTTTACAAAGTATTTTAGTACCCCCATTAAATGTTACCATTTCAAAGATTAAAAAAATACCCCCTGATACCTGTTTTAAATTTGAATATGATATGAAATTCAAAAAAATGTAATTTTTAAAGCAATTGTATTATATAAAACACATAACTTATACAAAAATACAGCTGAATTAATTTCTAATAGGATCTAAAGCTTGCCCTAAGAGCTTTCAGTTAGCATAGCGTTAAGTTCGCAAAGAATCATTAAAAATTTACTTTTATGATTATTTTTGCACCAAGCAATTGAAAGTTTGAATTTATGAAATATATTATTTTTATACTCCTCAGCCTTTATTCATTAGGTTCATTTTGTCAAATAAGTGATGCTAATTTGTTGCTTAATAATCACCAGATCGACAGTTCCAAAATTCAAAAAAAACGAAAAGTAAGTTATGTTTTTAAAGATAAAAACTGGGCAATCAAATACAATCCGGTGAGCCTTATATTTGGTGGTGGCTTATTTTTTTATCAAAAAGTAATTTCTCCTCAAATTGTTATGGGCTGCGCTTTCAATCCAAGTTGTTCTAATTTCAGTAAAGGATGTGTGCATGAATTTGGTGTAGCAAAAGGAATTTTTCTCTCTGCCGACAGATTAACACGCTGCACCCGCTTGTCTAGTATTGATTTTCATCCAATTTTGTTTGACGAAAACAAAAAGGTAAACGATTTACCAATTTACTATAGAACAAAGGCAAAAAAATGAGAAAAATATTTTTAGCTTTTGGTTTTATTATTCCTATTTTAAACGCTTTAGCGCAGCCTTTGCCGAAGGAAGTTTCGCATTATAATGATTTTAACTTTATTATTCATTTAACTAAAAATAGTCTTTTTAAGGAAGCTGAAAATGAAAGAGATGTCTTATTTGCTGATCCTGACCTTCATCCTTTGTACAAAGATTCTGTAAACTATTTAATTGGAATGGAATATTATAATGCAAAAAAATTTAAAGAGGCTAAAGAATCATTATTAAGAGTGAGCGATAGTGTATTTTTTTATTACAAAGCAAGATATTTGGCAGGTTTAATTGATGTGGAAATCGACCTTATCGATTCTGCGCTAAGTAATTATGCTAACATCAGTGAAAGTAATAATACTGATTTAAATGAGTTGAAGGAGTTTGAAATTGCAGGTCTTTATTTACTTAAAAAAAATTATGAAAAGTTTGACTCCTTAATCCTTAATTATAATTTTAAAAATAGCTTATTAAATGAAGAGTTAGATAATTTAAAAAAATATGCCCTTGTTGACCGTAATATTAAAAGAAAATCGATGTTTGTTGCAGGCTGCCTATCTGCTGTAGTTCCTGGATTAGGAAAGGTATATGCTGGAAATAATGGGCAGGCTTTAGCTACTTTTTTAACTTGTGGGCTTTTTGGTGCTATTGCTACCGAAAACATTATAAAACAGGGCATAAAAAACCCTCAATCCATTTTTTTTACAGGAATGTTTGGTTTATTTTACATCGGCAACATTTGGGGAAGCGCGCTTTCCGTTCAATTAGTAAAAACAGAAAAACAATTTGAAAACAAGCATAATATTTTGGTTGGCCTTAAGCTTCCAATTAGTAAGTTTTTTAACTAAAGCACAGAGTTACTCCATAACTAAAGCTGACAGCCTTTTCAAAAGCAATAATTTTGAGTTGGCAGCTACTGATTATGAGCGGATTTATTTTTTTTCTAAAAACACAGATGAAAAAATAAAATCATTAATTGCGAGAGCTGATTGCTTTAAAAATTTAAAACTACATTATGAAGCCTACAATTCTTTGGTAAGGGTTTTAAATTTTGATTTGGATGACTCTTTGAAATGCGCTGTAAATTATCAATTAGCGCTTAATTTATATTTATCAAATTACTTTACTGACGCTGAAAAATTTTGCTTAAAAAATTACTCCTTGCCCATTAACTCTGTAGAATACAAGAATTCAATATTAATTCATGGTTTTATTTTAAATGAACTCAATAAATATAATTTAGCAGCTGAAAAATTTCAAGAGTATAACAATCTTTCCACTGCCAGTGCTGAACAAAAAGACTCCTTAAATAACATGGTTGCGAATTATTTTGTTTCCAAAAATCAACCAAAATTAAAATCCCTAAAAAAAGCAATTAGACTTTCTAAATTTTTACCTGGCGCAGGTCTATTTTATGTTGGCGAACCTGGAAAAGCATTTGCCAATATTGGCCTTCAACTTTTTGCCGCTGGCTATATCGGAGTTAATGTTTATTACACCAATTACATTACTGCTGCTACAGTTGGTGTATTTTTAATAAAATCATTTTACACAGGAGGTGTTAACCAATTAAATGATATTGTTCCAAGTAAAAATTACGTAAAATCAAGAAAATATAACGACAGCTTTAATGCACAATACCTTCTTAAATTAAATAAATATGGCATATTCAATTAGTATTAAATTATTTATATTATTAACACTTACCTTCTCAACTGCTTTAGCACAAGAGGATTTTTCAGAAAATACATTAATTGCTCATACTGGAGGTGTTAATAGCATAGATATTTCCTCAAACGGCAATTATTTAATATCGGGTAGCAAAGACCAAACTGTTTGTGTTTGGAATTTAAAAACAAATCAACTTGAAAAAACATTAAAATTTGATGGCAATTCAATTAAAAGAGTTTGCTTTAATAAGGATGGTTCAAAATTTTTAGTGGCTTTATATGAACAATTTATGGAAATAAATTTTCTCAACTTTAAAAGGAAAAGTTCAAAAAAAAATGCGCATTCTTCTTTTGTTGAAGCTTGTAATTACTCGAGTGACGATAAATTCATTCTAACCTCAAGCTGGAGAGACAAATCATTAGTTATTTGGAAAGCAAATAATTTTAAAAAAGAAATTGAGCTGGATGAAAAAGATAACTGGATTGACAATGCTATTTTCAATAAAAATTCAACGTTGGTATTTTCTGGAGGTCACGATAACATGATTAAACTCTGGAACCTAAGTACCGGTGGATTGGTAAAATCTTTTGCAGGGCACGATGACTGGGTCTATGATGTATGCCTTTCTGATGATGAAAATACGCTTTACTCTGGTAGTTTTGATAAATTAATAAAAGTTTGGGATGTTAAATCAGGAAAAAATACAGGCACTTTAAAAGGTCACACAGAAGGAATTGTTTGTTTAGACATGAGTAAGGATAGTAAATTTTTAGCCTCTGGAGGAGCAGATAATACAATTATTATTTGGGACTTAACCACAAAAAAAGAAGTTCAAAAATTAGTGGGTCACCAAGGTACTGTAATGGATTTGAAATTTAGTAATGATAACAAAACCCTCTATTCTTGTTCAATCGACAAAACAATTAAAATTTGGAAATTAAATTTGCAATAACCTATTGCGATAGGATTTGTATTGAAAGACAAAAAGTTCCAATAAATGCTTTAATCTGATTCGTTAACAAAGCGGTAAAAATAAATTTAAACGATTTTACCATCTCTATACTTAAAGCCATATTGCTTATATATGACTAATGTTTAAAATGTCTAACACCTGTAAATACCATAGCTAAATGGTTTGCATTACAATAATCAATTGACAAACTATCCTTTACAGATCCACCTGGCTGAACGATTGCCTTTACTCCTGTTTTGTGCGCAATTTCAACACAATCTGGAAATGGAAAAAATGCATCAGATGCCATCACTGCACCCTCTAAATCAAAATTAAATTCTCTGGCTTTATTAATGGCGTGTTTTAAGGCATCAATTCTTGATGTCATTCCTACACCACTTGATATTAATTGTTTTCCCTTGGCTAAAACAATAGTATTACTTTTACTGTGTTTAACAACTTTAATGGCAAATTCTAAATCTGTTAATTGAGTTTCTGTTGGACATAATTCGGTAACACAAGTCATTTCTTTTGGACTCTCACTTATTTGGTCTCTATCTTGCTCTATCACCCCATTTAATAGACTCCTGTAAGTAATATTAGGTAAATGAAACCGATTTAATTTTAATAAAATCCGATTCGATTTTTGCATTAAAATTATAAGCGCATCTTCTTCAAATTCTGTGGCAAGCAAGACTTCAAAAAACAACTTATGCATTTCTTCCGCAATTTCTTTGGTGATTTTACCATTGCAAATAATAACGCCTCCAAAGGCAGAAACCGGATCTCCTGCAAGTGCTAAATGCCAGGCTTGTAATAAATTGTTGTGGCTGGCTAAACCGCAAGCATTATTGTGTTTTAAAATTGCTATGGTAGGTGCTGTAAATTCTGCAATCAAGCAGACCGCAGCATCAATATCTAATAAATTATTGTATGAAATTTCTTTACCCGACAATTTAGTAAAAACCTCCTCTAAATTACCATAAAATCTACCTTTTTGATGAGGATTTTCGCCATAGCGCAAGTGCTGCACTGCTTGTATTTTATTGTTGTAGCTATGACTAGTATCGGCAGCGCTTCCATTAAAATAGGCATAAATAGCATTGTCGTAATGACTACTTAATTTAAATGCTTCTCTTGAAAAATACTTTCTGGTTTCTTCAACAGTAACCCCATTTTGATGTTCTAAAATATCAAGTAATTCTGCGTATTGATGACGGCTAGAAATAATTAAAACATCCTTATAGTTTTTTGCAGCAGCCCTTATTAATGAGATACCACCAATATCTATTTTTTCAATAATTTCTTCCTCATTATTGGTATTAGCAACAGTTTCTTGAAAAGGATACAAATCAACAACAACCAAATCAAAGACTGGTATTTTGTATTGATTTAGAGTGTCTATATCTTCTTTCATATCTTGTCGTGCCAAGATACCCCCAAAAACATTTGGATGTAAGGTTTTAACTCTACCACCAAGTATGGATGGATAGCCGGTTAAATCCTCAATACGATGCGCAATCATGCCTTGTTTTTCAATAAATACCTGAGTTCCTCCGGTTGTATAAATGTTTACATTCAATCTTTTCAGCTGCTTCAAAACAGGCTCAAGATTATCTTTGTAATAAACTGAAATTAATACATTTTTTATAGTGCGTGATGTGGCCATTATTATTTTTTGAGGAAACAAAAGTACCTTTTATTGCTTTCCAAAATTTGCATGTTAATGATTTTTTAAAAGTTATATCAATTGTATTTATTTTTTAGCTCAACTAAAGAATAAATATGTAATGGTTAATGCCGATAATACTTGAAATTAGTACAACAAGGCTATACCATCATTGGACAAAATTGAAAGTATATTTGGCATTAATATATTTGTTTGCCAAAATTAACCATTCTTGAATTTTATTTAAACCCAAATTACACATTAGAAAACTTTTCAACTTTATTTTACTTCAATCATAATCAGCTACTATCATTTTGAATTTCAAAACAACCCGCTATGCCTTCAATCCAAAACAGTCCGCGAGGAATTGATATTATTATAAAAATTTGTTGATCAACAATACCTAGTGCGCAATTCAGGCTAATGCAAGGTATATCTAATTCCAACAATTAGCAAGTCATCTACCCTTTCATTACTACCCATCCAATTTTCAAATATAAATTTTATTTGCTCTTCTTGTTGCACATAAGAAGTCGTATGCAAACTCAATAGCATATCTTTCAGTCGCTTCGTTTTAAACTTTCTACCCTTATCTCCTCCAAACTGGTTGGCAAAACCATCTGTACAAATATAAATATAATCACCTTGCTGTAATTGAAACTCATTTTCAGTAAATCTTTCATACAGGTTTGCACTACCTGCGCCAATTCTCATTCTATCTCCTTTTAATTCTATTAGTTCTTGGTTTCTTACAATGTAAATAGGCAATTTTGCGCCTGCATATTCCAATATATTTCTTTCAAAATTAAACTTACAGATAACGCATTCAATGCTTTCGGCTTCATAATTATTTTGCTCCGTTATTTTCAAGGTTTCTTTAACTCCTAATTGCAATTCATCTAAAATGTGCGCTGGTTTAGTTATTCCCTTAAGGTTAACAATATCATTTAAAAGAGTTGAACCAATTACACTCATAAGAGCGCCCGGAACTCCATGTCCAGAACCATCTGCTATACCCAAAACAGCAAATTTAGGTTGTCGCTTGGAAGTTTCTTGCTTGGCAAAAAAGTAAAAATCACCACTTACTACTAACTTTGGATTGTAAATAATAAAAGTTTCGGGGAATAATTTCTTAATCTCGGCCAGCTCGGGCAATATGGCTTGTTTAATTTTATTAGAATAATTTATGTTATCATTAATTTTAAAAAGCGCACGCTCAAGCTCAATACTTTTTAGCTCTATGATTTCTTTTTGCTGAATAACATCCTTGGTGCGCATTTTTACCCTTCCTTCAAGCAATCTATTTTGCCGCTTCAAAGACCTTTCGCGCAGTCTAGTGTAGCTAGTAAGAATAAGAAGTGCAATTATGGTACTACCAATGTAAAAAAACTTGGTTCGCCAAAATGGTGGCAATATAATAATCTTTACCGCTTTCTCATTTTTAGACCATTTGCCATTGGCATCTGTAACTTTAACTCTGAAAGTGTAGGCTCCAGGTTCAATATTAGGATAGCTTACTTTAAACTGATATGTTGATGTTGTCCAATTTTTATCGAGTCCTTCGAGTAGATACTGGTATCTAATTTTTTGAGGATTTAAATAGTTGGGAGAAACAAATTCAATTGAAAAATAATTTTCGTGGTATTTCAATTTGATCTGCTTTTTTGAATTAAAAATAGAATCCAATTCCAATTTATGTTCAAAGAGATTAAAAGATTGTAAGTATAGGTTAGCATCAGCACTTTTAATTTTCTTAACTTTTTCTGGATCAAATGAAACAAGACCATTATTACCCCCAAAATATAAAGTTCCACTATGATCAATAAAATAAGCTCCTTGATTAAACTCATTTGATGGCAAACCATCTTGATCATCAAAATTCTTCAATGAATTTTCAATCAATTCATTTGCCTTTTTTGGCTTTTCAAATAAAATAGCTGCTGGTGGAATTTCAAAAGTAAATATGCCTTTGTTTGTGCTAATCCACATATGGTGCTGCTTATCTTCAACAATACCATACACAATATCAATACTTCCTCCAGGTAATTTATTGTAGGTATATACTTTATTGTTATTTGTGTTGATTGCACTTAAACCACGCTCAGTTCCAACCCACAAGGTACCATAACTATCTTTAACCATACTCATTGCTACGTCACTAGATAAATGACCCGATGTTTTTGAAGTTGTAGAAATCCAAGTAAACTGCTCTTTTACTATATCAAAACGATTAACTCCATTATCATGAGAGGTAATCCATAAATTATGGTCATCAGAAAAATACAAACTAGTTATTGAATTTTGTGCAATACTATTTGTTTTTGAGCTATGCGCATAAACCTTTGCAGTCTTTGTTTTGATGTTGTACCTAATCAAACCTTCATTGAAAGTACCTAACCATATTTCATTCTCACTAAATTCGACACAAAATACAGACAATGCAGCAATGCCAAGCGATTTAAGATTCTTAATCTCCAATCTTTCCATTTTGCCACTTTTGGGATCAAGTTTCAATAAACCCTCTCCATCAGTGCCTACCCAATAATTACCCTGTGGATCTTGTTCTATACAATTATAAGCAGCAACCAAACTTTCTTTATTTCCACTTTCAATATAATCATACTTCTTAAACTTTTTGCTCTTTTTATCATAATAAGATAATCCTAAAGATGTACCAACTAGCGTAAATTCATTATTGCTATAAATACTCCAAATATCATTATTAGCAAGCGAATTATCGTCAAATGGATTGTGTTGATTTATCTTAAAATTTGTTGCCTTTGGATTTAACAAATCCAAACCGCCGCCATCAGTGCATATCCAAATTAAACCAGAAGCATCCTCATACAACTGGTTCAAAAAATTATAATTTAATGAATTTGTATTGTAAACTTCATGCTTAAAGTTAAACAACTGATTTGTCTTATGATCAAGCATTAATAAACCACTCCTATAAGTTGCAATCCACCAATTTCCCTCTTTATCTATTATTGCTGATTGAACAGTTTCCCCATTTTTTTTTATCGTTTTTGCAATAATCGAAAACTGCTCCGAATATGCATTTGTGTTAACATTGTAGCTTAAAATAACGCCATCGTTGGTAACTAAATAAATAGAGTCGCTCGAATTCCTGTTGACCTGTATAGACTGAAAACTCATATCAGGAATTTTCTTGTATATTTTACTTGCCATAAAGGTTGAGCTTACATTCTTGTTGTTCGACATTGAATAATACAAGCCAAACTGTGTAGCTAACCAAACTGTTTTATTCTTATCTTCAAGCATATTGGTAACCCTGTAATAATCGGGCATACGCTCTAACAAATCATATTTTAAATGATGAATTTCATTGGTCTTTATGTCTAAAATAAAATACTGGAACTGTGAGTTCGAAAACCAAATATTACCATTGCTGGCTTGCAACAAGCTACTGATAGATTGTATTTTATACATCTCTTTTTTCCAATACAATTTAGGAAATCTTTGAAAGGATAATGTCCTACGATTAAAAACGCACAAACCTCCATTGTCTGTTCCAACCCATATATTGCCTTGTTTGTCTTCAATTAAACAATTCACAATATTTCCAGAAATACTTTGTTCATCATCAGGATTAAACTTGTAAGCTATAAACTGATAACCATCGTAACGATATAAGCCATCTTGCGTTCCTAACCAAACTAAGCCAAATTGATCTTGCAAAATACAGGTGGAAGAACTAAGAGGTAAACCTTCTTTAGTGCCAAAATTTTTGAAATTAAAATTTACAGCATTTTTACCCAAAGCTGCCGTTTGTGCCAACCCAAATGTACCTTGAGCCAACATCAAAAAAATAAAAAAATACTTTATAATTTTGATCAAAATCTTTTGTTTGAATAATGTGCAATGTAAAAAATTAATATTAACCCACATAAAGTAAAAACTATTTTTTTATCTTATTAAGGTTGATGAATTTTTATTGAAGTTAAAAGATAAGATTTAAACTGTTAAATTAACAGTAATTCAAATAAAACAAAGACATTATAACATATAATTAAGGAAAACAACGACACTTTTTCCGATTCATAATAAAATTTTAAGTTTGGAAAGATTGTTGTCGAATTGTTTATAACCAAAAATAACTCATATGAATCTCAATAATTTTACAATAAAATCGCAAGAAGCTGTTCAGCAAGCTATGCAAATTGCAACCATCAATGGGCAGCAGGCCATAGAAAATGGACATATTTTGAAAGGAATATTTGCAGTAGATGAAAATGTTACTCCATTCATTCTTAAAAAATTGAATGTAAATACGCCCATGTTCCTTAAGGTACTTGATAAAATTGTGGAAGGCTACCCAAAGGTTTCAGGTGGGCAACCATACCTTTCAAATGCTGCCAATCAAGCGGTGGCAAAAGCTACTAACTATTTAAAAGAATTTGGAGATGAATATGTTTCTATTGAACATTTACTGCTTGGGATTTTAGCAAGCAAAGACACTATTTCGCAGCTTATGAAAGATAATGGTGTTACTGAAAAAGACCTTAAAGCGGCTATCGCAGAACTTAGAAAAGGAGCTAAAGTTACCAGCCAAACTGCCGAAGAAACATACAATGCATTAAATAAATATGCTATCAACCTTAATGAACAAGCTAAAAAAGGCAAACTTGACCCTGTAATTGGTCGTGATGAAGAAATAAGACGTGTGCTTCAAATTCTTTCTCGCAGAACAAAAAACAATCCTATTTTAGTTGGAGAACCTGGCGTTGGAAAAACTGCAATAGCCGAAGGTTTAGCACATAGAATTATTAATGGCGATGTACCCGATAATTTAAAGAGTAAGCAAATTTTTTCTCTTGATATGGGTGCACTAATTGCAGGTGCCAAATACAAAGGCGAATTTGAAGAAAGACTTAAATCAGTGGTTAAAGAAGTAATTTCAGCAGAAGGTGAAATTGTTCTTTTTATTGATGAGATTCACACATTAGTTGGCGCAGGTGGTGGTGAAGGAGCCATGGATGCTGCAAACATCCTGAAACCTGCTCTAGCTAGAGGCGAGCTAAGAGCCATTGGTGCTACAACGCTTAACGAATTTCAAAAATATTTTGAAAAAGATAAAGCATTAGAAAGAAGATTTCAAAAAGTAATGGTAGATGAACCTAGTGGCGAAGATGCCATTTCAATATTACGTGGGATTAAAGAAAAATACGAAGCACATCATAAAGTAAGAATTAAAGATGAAGCTATCATCTCGGCAGTGGAACTTTCGCAACGATATATTAATGATAGATTCCTTCCTGATAAAGCAATCGATTTAATGGATGAGGCTGCCTCCAAATTAAGAATGCAAATGAACTCTATGCCAATTGAATTAGATGTTTTAGAAAGAAAAATTCGCCAACTTGAAATTGAAAGAGAAGCCATCAAAAGAGAAAACGATACTAAAAAGCTCGAAGATTTAAATAAAGAAATTGCTGAACTTTCTGACGAACGTGCTGATATAAGAGCCAAATGGCAAGGTGAAAAAGAAGTGGTTGAAGGCATTCAAAAAGCAAAAGAGCAAATCGAAAATTACAAGTTTGAAGCCGAACAGGCAGAACGAGCAGGCGATTATGGGAAAGTTGCAGAAATACGTTATGGTAAAATTCAAGAAGCTGATGTACTGTTAAAATCATTTGAAAGCAAATTAGCCGAAATGCAAAACAACGGTTCACAGCTTATTAAAGAAGAAGTAGACAGTGAAGATATTGCTGGAGTTATTGCTGGCTGGACAGGAATTCCTGTGGCCCGCATGCTGCAGAGCGAAAGAGAAAAATTGTTACATTTAGAAGATGAATTGCACAGACGTGTTGTAGGACAAAATGAAGCAATTGAAGCAATTAGTGATGCTGTAAGAAGAAGTCGTGCAGGTTTGCAAGATAGCAAAAGACCAATAGGATCGTTCATTTTCCTTGGCACCACAGGTGTAGGTAAAACTGAATTAGCCAAAGCGCTTGCCGAATTTCTTTTCAATAATGAAAACAGCATGACAAGAATTGATATGAGCGAGTATCAGGAAAGGCACGCTGTAAGCCGCTTAGTTGGAGCTCCTCCGGGATATGTTGGTTATGAAGAAGGAGGACAATTAACTGAGGCTGTGCGCAGAAAACCATATAGTGTGGTGCTATTAGATGAAATCGAAAAAGCACATCCTGATGTATTCAACATTTTATTGCAAGTGCTCGATGACGGCCGCTTGACCGACAACAAAGGAAGGGTGGTAAACTTTAAAAACACCATCATTATTATGACTTCAAACATGGGCTCGCATTTAATTCAAGAGAATTTTGAAAATATAAATTCAACTATAAATCATGATAAATACGAAGAAATAATGGTCAAAACAAAATTGGAGGTTTTCGACTTATTGAAGAAAACAATCCGACCAGAATTTTTAAATCGCATTGATGAAACCATAATGTTTACACCTTTAAATCGTGAGGATGTGCATAAGATTGTGGAATTGCAGTTCAATAGCATTGCTAATACTTTACGCGAAAATGACATTCAAATTAGCGCAACACCCGAAGCTATCGATTGGCTAGCTCAACTGGGATTTGATCCGCAATTTGGTGCACGTCCAATAAAAAGAGTAATGCAAAAAAGAGTGCTCAACGAATTATCAAAACAAATACTGGCTGGCAAAGTTGAAAAGGATGCACAAATAGTTTTAGATGTGTTTAATCAGGAATTTGTTTTTAGAAATCCAATTGAAGCTGATCTTAAAAAGCTAAGCAAATAAAATAAATTGTTGAAACAAAAAGCAGTTAATGTTATACATTAACTGCTTTTGACTTTTAAACTTAGGCACTAAATTATCTCCACCTTGGTTGCACCGTTTCCGTATTTCTGATAATTTGCAGGATAAAATTTAATACCGTTATACGCTCCCAATTCTTTTAATATAGCATCCTTTAAAACCCCTTTACCAATGCCATGTATAAAAGTTATCGAACCATAGTTGTGTTGTATTGCTTTTTCTAACTCCTTCTTAAAAACACTCAATTGTATTTGCAACATTTGCATTGCACTCATCCCAATTTGATCTTCTAATATCTCCGAAATATGCAAATCAATTTCAACATCATTTCTTAAATAATTATTTGGTAAAGATTTCTTTTCATTGGAGATAAATTCCTTGTTTACAATTTCACCATCTAGTTCAAGAGGCTGCTGCTTCAATCGTTCAATATCTTCAGCAGCGGCAATTGTAAAACCTAAGGCTATATTATTGACATAAGTCGAGAAAGTATAACTTGTTTCTTTATAAAATTTACTTGCTTTGATATTTACCAATTGCACTAGAGGATGCATGGCTTCCATTTTTTTTGTTGCATTAAATAGGCATTGAAATCTTAGTTTACAAAAAGCTTCAATTTCTGTTCGTGGAACACTTTTAACTAATTGAGTCATTCCATCCGCTAATTGTCCACTTGAAAACAAGAGTATTTTATTGGCTTCTATTTGATATAATTCAAAATAAAAATTGCAACCCGAACTATTCACCAATTGAATATCAATATCACTATTCATCAAATTGGTATTGTCTTTGGGCACAAATAATAAAGCAATTTGTTTTAAATCATGAGTCAATGTAGGCACCTGAATGTCTTTCGCAACAGTACCTACCGAATTATTAACCTTAACCAATTGCTTAATTGAATAGGGTGTAGTAAAACCATCATCTTCACTCACAACTACCGTATGTTTGTCCTTTATTGCAACAACAACACCACCACCCTTTTCATTCAAAAATGAAACTCTATCACCAATTTTAAAATCCATTACTTTTGATTATTTGATGGCAATCATACTTATTTCTACATTCACATTTTTAGGTAAACCAGCAACTGCAACAGTTTCTCTTGCAGGATAGCTGTCCTTAAAATAAGAGGCATAAACTGTATTTACCTCTTGAAAATAATTCATATTGCTCAAAAAGATAGTTGTTTTAACAACATGCGCTAAATTATAATCTGCTGCCTCCAAAACAGCAACAATATTCTTCATTACACGATTTGTTTCTGCACTGATATCAGCCATTTCGAGCTCACCTAACTGTGGGTTAATTGCTATTTGTCCCGAAAGAAACAACATATTTCCCATCTGAACTGCTTGACTATATGGTCCAATAGCTTGTGGAGCATTAGCTGTGTGTATAATCTTCTTTTCCATATTTTTTTATTGAAATATTAATGCTCGAAATTATACTTTTAGAATTACATTTGCTTCAACTAATTTATTTTTGTTTCAAATGGAGTATGTAATCATTTGCCTCACCGCCTTTGGGGCATCGCTGCTTACTTTCTTTTCAGGTTTTGGGCTTGGTACTATTCTAACTCCTGTAATGATCATTTTTTTTCCTGCACAAGAGGCCATCGCGCTCACAGGAATAGTACATCTTTTAAACAACATTTTTAAATTGGTTCTGGTAGGAAAGCAAACAGATAAACATGTGGCTAGCCGCTTTGGAATACCTGCCATCATTGGATCTTTTATAGGTGCGTACCTACTTGTTTATTTATCTCAGAATTTATTTCATTATGAATATCAGCTCTTGGGAAAAACAATGGAGGTAACTTTTATTAAATTGGTGGTCTCCACACTCATGATTTTATTTGCACTCTTTGAAATATTGCCTTGGTTAAAATCAATTCAATTTAACAGTAAATATTTAAGTCTTGGTGGTTTAATCAGTGGTTTTTTTGGTGGTTTATCGGGCAACCAGGGCGCGTTAAGAAGTGCATTTTTATTGCGCTATGGATTAACCAAAGAAGTTTATATTGCTACCGGTGTTGTTATAGCTTGTATGATAGATGTAACAAGACTAAGTATATACTTTACTGCTAGCGCAAGCTACGATTATTGGGAAAATGACCTCTTACTTATAATGGCCGTATTAAGTGCATTTTCTGGCGCATTTATTGGCAATAAATTACTTAAAAAAATCACCTTAAACTTTGTTCAAACATTAGCAAGTATTATGATCGTTGCTTTGGCATTACTAATGGCTTTGGGTGTGATATAATAAAACTGATTATTCTAATTCGTTCAATATAAACCTACGCAACAAATTTAAACTTGTTAAGGTAGCAGCTTGTATCGTGCGTTCTCTGTTTTTTCCAAATAAAAATTGCTTTGCAAATACCTTGTGTTTATCAGCTACTGCTATCCATACAGTGCCCACAGGCTTTTCATCTGAACCTCCATCAGGACCTGCAATTCCACTTGTGGCAATCGCGTAATCAACATTCATTGCATTTACAACTCCAATAGCCATAGATTCAACAACTTGTTTACTTACTGCACCATAGTTTATTAAATCATCTTTCGATACATTTAAAAAATGTTCCTTTATTTCATTAGCATAACTTACAATGGAGCCTTTGAAATAAGCACTGCAACCAGGCACTTTTGTTATGGCTGAGGCAATTTGTCCACCAGTACAACTCTCAGCTGTTGCCAGCGTTTTATTTGATGATTTAAGTAGCTGTCCAACAACTGTTTCTAAAGTTTCTAAATTTTCTCCAAAACAATATTTTGATACCAATAATCTTAATAAGTTAAGTTGTTTCTGGAACTCAAATTCTAATTGATTTTTATCATCTCCAAAACCACTCAAACGCAATCTTACCGAACTTACCGAAGGCAAATATGCCAATTTTATGTAAGAAGGCAAAGCCCCTTCCCATTCGTCAATCTCCTCTGCCAACCTACTCTCTCCTATACCTTGCGTTAAAAGTGTATGATGCAGAATAAAAGGCGCCTTAAAATGTCCTTTTAACTTTGGCAGTATGCTATGCTCCATCATGTGCATCATTTCGTAGGGCACACCTGGCATTGATATATAAACCACTCCATTATTTTCGAACCACATTCCCGGAGCTGTGCCAACAGCATTTCTAATGGCTATAGAATTAGCAGGAACTTCTGCTTGTCCCCTATTTAATGCTGTTACCTCATAACCCCTCTCTTTAAAAAGTTGCTCAACATCTTTATAAACGTCCTCGTTTAAAACTAATGCTGTGTTAAAATATTTACATAATGTTTTTTTAGTGATATCATCTTTTGTTGGTCCTAATCCTCCGGTTATTAATACAACTGAAGCTCTATTGGAAGCCTCTTTTAGTGCATTTAGAATATGTGATTCTTGATCAGAAACAGAAGAAATTTGCTTCACACTAAAGCCACAAAGGTTCAATTGTTGCGCCATCCAAGCAGAATTGGTATCTACAATCTGACCAATAAGAATTTCATCACCTATAGTTATTATTTCTACTTCCATTTTAATGAGATAATTTTTATTAAATTAATATTGTAAAGTAACAATCAAAAATTGACATGGTCATAAAATAGAACAACAAAAAGAGTAATCAACTGTTGTAGTGAAGATAAATAAACAATCCAAAATCAAAAAAAATATGCACAGAAACCAAGTCGTTAAAGCACTCAGAAGTGAAATTGTTTATGAAGCCATTCAATCAAATCCCATTCAACTATTTCAAGATACAACCTTACGTCCAATTCTAAAATTTCAACATGAATTAATTCTAGCTGTGTATCATGAATATTTAATTACACATAAGATAAACTTTGAACACTTAACGTCAACACAAAAAAACACTAAAATTGAGCAAAGCCTCAAACAAAATCAAACTTTGCAATCAATCCTTAAAGGTTTGATATTAGCTTTATTTGATGAAACAGAAATTGCATTTTGGATGGATAATAAGGATGAAATAAACAAACGCATCCAACAACTAATGATCAAAAGAATTCAAAGTGCATTTGAACAAAAAATTAAATAAACTATTCAAAATTTTTATTTCGATATGGTCATTGGTTGGCGTCCGATTCCGATAGCTATCCGACCCCGCCAATCAACCATGTATTCTGAATATATTTGTTCTCTTGTCATCAAACATATATCCTGAATATATTTGTACTCTTAGTCAAAAGCTTGATTTCTATCCACAAAATCTTGTGCAGCTCTTCCCATTTACGAATTAACTTAAAATTAATATTGCATATTAAAATTATATATATCTTTGTGATATCAATTTAATATCATTATGAAAACAGAAATCGAAACAAAACCAACCAACGGAGCCATGATGTTGCTCCTATTTTTTGCATTATTTATTGCAGGTATGACTTCCATTTTTTTGGAACATCAAATTATAGGTGCGCTCTCGCTCCTCATTAGTTTTTTCATCCTTCCAGGGTTTTGCATCATCAATCCAAACGAATCATTAGTATTAGTTTTATTTGGAGATTACAAAGGCACGATTAAACAAAATGGATTCTTTTGGACCAACCCATTTATGATTAAGAAAAAAATGTCATTGCGCGCACAAAACTTCGACAGTTCACCTATAAAAGTTAATGATAAACTAGGAAACCCAATCATGATTGGTGGAGTCTTAGTTTGGAAAGTTGAAAATACCTACAAATCAAGCTTCGAAGTGGATGATTACAAAAACTTTATCAAAGTACAAAGTGAATCCGCTATCAGAAAGTTAGCAGGTTTATACCCCTATGACAATCTTGATCATGAACATGAAATTTCATTACGCTCAGGTGGCGAAGAAGTGAATCATCAATTGGAAAAGGAACTGACCGAAAGACTTGAAATTGCTGGCATTGTGGTGTTAGAAGCAAGAATTAGCAGTTTAGCTTATGCCTCCGAAATTGCGGGTGCCATGTTACAAAGACAACAAGCTATAGCCATGGTGGCAGCTCGTCAAAAAATTGTAGAAGGTGCAGTAGGCATGGTTGAATCAGCTTTAAAGAGTTTATCAGACAAAAACATCATTGATTTAGACATCGATAAAAAAGCAGCAATGATCAGTAACCTCATGGTGGTTCTTTGTTCAGATAAATCTGCTTCTCCTGTTGTAAACACTGGCACATTGCATCATTAAAATCATCAACCATTCAATAAAGTCACATCTTAAATAAAAAAGGTGTGACTATTTTGATTTGATAAAGTGACCCAAAACAAACGAGAGACAAAATATTAAAAAAAAGGAAGTCATGAGTAAAAAGAAACCCTTTATTTTGCGTGTTGATGAAGATTTGCTTTCGGCTATAGAAAAGTGGGCGGCAGATGAATTTAGAAGTACCAACGGACAGGTGGAATGGCTTTTACATCAAGCACTGAGCAAAGCAGGTAGACTAAAAAAGAAGGCACAAAAAAAGGAGGAATAAATTCCTCCTTTTTTTTTTAATATTTATGATTAATATTCCCACAAATCGTGTTCCATATTAAAAATATCCTCTTTAATCTTTTCGGCTTCTAATAGCGCATCTAAACCATTCATATATGTGTTAATTCTTCTGTTGTAAACATTGGTTTCTTTATAGATATAACTGCTAAAACGTCTTTTCCAAAAAATATCTTCATAGGTTCTACGTTCCGCATCATTACCTTTATTATAAACCTCAGCACTTACAAAAGAGAATCTGGCTTCAGGATAATAAATCCAAAACATAGTCTCAATCCTTTCTTCGCCATTTTTAGTAAAGAAACGTACTGGTGCAATTCCAATTATTCTAACATCCATTACAGAACGTTGGCGATCAAAGAACCAATCTTCTTTCACCCTGAATTGTTTTACCTCAGAAGGAATAAATTGACGTTGAGTAATTTTTTCAACCATTTCACCTGTCCCTGGATCTTCAATTTGAGTGGTGTCCCATGTGTTGTATTTATTATCTAAATCAGTTTTAGACATTTGAGTAGTAAAATCACCATCATTTTCATCACCATATGCAGTAATAGAACCATCTTTAGTCACACCATCCCAAATCACTTGCATTAAGCTTTTTCTACCAGCAATTACATCGATAGGAAAATACATGTCATGATTTAACTTTTCACGCAAATCAATAATTCGCCACACTCTCTTACTCCACATCACATCTGCTTCTCTCAAATAAGTGTATGGTATTACTCTACGCTCAATAGTATGTTCTTTAACGTACACTCCATCTAGAATATTAGATTGTGCCTGAGCATTGATAGCACCCAACATTGAGCCAAAAGCAACAATGGCAATGAATACTGATTTATTGAACAAGGTTTTCATATCAAGTAGTTTTGATTTGTATTAACCGTTTATTTTAAGCGTAATTGGAGGTAATGTTCTTACAGTTCCATCAGGCATCCTTACTTTGATATCTTCAAATATTACCCTACCATTATTTTTAACTTTTGCCAATAAAGCTGAAACTTCACCAGAAAAATTATAGCCCGTTGCTGAAGCTGATTTAAATTCTCCACCAACATTAAGTGCAACTGAATATGATGCAACTGTTACTTTTAAATCAAAATCAAAGTTTTTCATAACTGCTGCCACACCACCTGATGCCATTAGTAAACTTTTAGATATTACACCTCCCGATTCTTTACCACCTACTTTAGCCACTGGATCTGGTAATGGTTTAACACGAAATTTGTAACCACCTTGCATAGGCTTGTTAGTACTACCTTGTTTTACAGAAACAGAGATACTAGCTTCTTTAGAACCTGCTGGGCAAGTTACAATATAAGAACCTTTCTTAGCAGGATCAGGTGAAATACTTCCTCCACTGATGTTTGGTGTTACTAACTCAGGTGCGTAACCTGGTACAGAAATATCAACCGGATTTGGCACACCAATGTACAACACATTCATTTTTGTTGGAGAAACTACCAATGCTGGAGGAGTTACAATATAACTCGCTGCAAATGGATAGTAATTAGAACCTCCACCTGGTTTTTCAACCTGAATTACACCACTCCATTTTTGCTCACCTGTAGATCCCGTTCCAGCTTTATATTTACCAACACCACCCGAAACAGGAATTTCTTTACCTGGGTCATTTTTATTTAAACGTGGATCTGTTTCTCCATCGTTTTTTGAGGTATCAACAGCACACAATAAAATCTTAGGATTACTAGTGCTGTTTGAAGCAACTAATAATACATCTGCCTTGTATTCATCGCCTTGAATTAATACACTTGATGGAGCAATTACTTTAGCTTGTAATTTGTCGAATTTAAAATCTGTTGCAGAAACGGCTGATAATAACTTAGAAACAACATCAGATTCTGCATTAGTTATTTGACTTTGCAAAGCAGTTAGGTTTACAACAACAGCAGCCAAAGGTAGGTGATAGAAATTCACAACTTCCCAACCTGCTTTTACTCCGTTTTCAACACCATCAGGTAAATCCAAGCCTCCTTTTAACTTGCCCTCCATATCCTTTTTATCGGCAGGTAAAAACAGTTTTTTATCATCAAAAAGTTTGATCATTTCCTCTTTGTACTTGGCCACACGCTTTTTCAAATCAAGTGCCGTTAACTCTCCATCAATGGGTGTTGCTGCCTCACTTCCAATTAATAAATTGGTCGGTTCATCATAGTTATCTTTTGCATCAACATACTTAAGATTTATGGTATCAGCAACTGCTTTTTCCTTTTTATCGGTTTTTTCAATTACGTATTTCTTAATCTTTTCAATGTATTCATTAAGTTCTTTGGCTAATTTTTTAGCTTTTTGTGCTCTATCGTAATATGGTTTTGTTTTGTTTGGATCTTTATCCAATGCACCTTTGAAATCGGAGTATAATTTCGCGTTCTTCTTATCAAAGTTTTCATTGGTTCTTTCCAAACCCTCATTAACGATTACGAATGCATCTAGTATGGACTTAGATACGTTCATGGCAAGTAATGCCGTGAGTACCAAGTACATCATACCAATCATTTTTTGTCTGGGGGTACCGCCTGATGACATAGTATCTTATTATTAAATTAGTTGCTAATTATTAATATTATTTATTAAAATTCATTGCAGAAAGCATGTTACCGTATACAGTATTCAATGCTCCCAAGTTAGTAGCTAACTTACCAATTTCTTCTTTATATTTGTTTGTATCCTGAACAGAATCTTGTAAATTTCTCCACAAAGACTCAATTCCTTCATACATTTTATTAGTGGCTTTTAAATGCTCGCTTGAACCTTGCAATTGTAATTCGTACACTGCATTTAAAGCACTTAAATTCTTAGAAACTTGTTGTAGTTGCTCACCGTAAGCCTGACCATCTATATTTGTGTTAGACAAATCGGCTAAAGATGCAGTAGCTTTTACATAGCTTTTGCTTAATTCACTCATGTTTTGAGTAGCACCTTCTACTTCTTTTACAAAAGATGATGTTGCAACCGAAGCATCAGCGATATTTGACATTTTACCGGCTTGATCGCTTAAGCTGCGCATTCCAGCACCTAAACTTTCTAATAATTCTGGACCAATTTTGGCTTCTTCCAGCATTTTATCTAACTCTTGCGCAACTGGATCTTTTGATCCTTTTTTCACTTCCTTATGACCATGGCCATGACCGCCGTCTTCATCATCATGCATGCCGCGTAATTCAGGATAAACTAAACTCCAATCAGTTTCTTCATGTATCGGTTCAAAAGCCGAGAAGAAGAAGATGATAGCTTCAATAGATAAGCCAGCTACTAGCATCGGTGATGCACCAGGCCAATGCTGAATTTTAAACATCGCTCCAACGATAACGATAGATGCTCCCCACCCGTATAGATAACCCATGAATGTTTTACCTTTTTTTGACTGAAGTGTTTGAATGATTCCCATAGTTTTTAAAAGAATTTAAGGTTGATAAAATTGATTTAGGTCGAATTATTTATTTGTTAATTGGTAATTTAAATTTAATCGGAAAAGGATGAATTTTTTAAAGCTTAATTGTTAATTCTTAATTTGTTGAAACGTCCATGCCCTTGCCTCTTCCTAAATACGACATCACACAACGGAAACCGATGTAACATTTTGCTGTATCTTGGTACTCATAAGTTCTGGTTCCAACTTGCGTATAATAAGAGATATCTTTCCATGAACCACCGCGAATTACCTTTCTTTTTAATGCCGGTAAATCATTATCGTTAGCCTCATATTGATAATCCATATTTAAATCATGTGCAAAGTTGTAAGCTGCTTCATCATAGGCGTTGTTTGTCCACTCGGCAACATTACCAGCCATTTCGTACAAGCCATAATTGTTTGGATTATATGTTGCAACTCTAACAGTATGAAAACCACCATCATCAGTATAGTTACCACGCATTGGCTTAAAGTTAGCTAAGAAACAACCTCTTTGATTTCTAATATATGGACCACCCCAAGGATAAGGAGAATGGCTTAGACCACCTCTTGCAGCATACTCCCACTCACTCTCAGTTGGTAATCTAAAGTCTTGTACCATAGGCACTTCAACGTTTACCAAGAAGCTATTCATTAGTTGTGTTCTCCAAATACAAAATGCTCTTGCTTGTTTCCAAGTTACGCCAACTACGGGATAATCGTCATAAGCTGGATGCCAAAAATACATATTGGTCATTGGCTCATTGAATGAATAGGTGAAATCATGTATCCAAGCTAAAGTGTCAGGATAAACATTGATTACATCTTTCTTAATGAATACTGATCTATCTGTTAAACCTTGTTCGCGATTCGATCTTCTTGCTGCTTCACGCAAATCAATCCAATAATATTCGAACATTAATTTACGTGTATCTATTTCTTTTCTACGGTAAAATCTTTCATTCTCAGGTAAATACATATCATTTAAACCTTCACGGGCTTCAGGTGAGGCATATTTTAATTTTTCTTCCCAATTAATTTGCGGCCCTGGTGTAATATCCTCGTTATAAATATCTTGAGATACCAAGAAATTATCATTTCCTGCCTCTCCTAATGTTCTACGAGCAATAGAATCTCTTACCCAATACACAAACTGACGATATTCGTTGTTCGTTATTTCAGTTTCATCCATATAGAACGCTTGTACTGAAACAGTTTTGGCTTGTGTGGTTTGAGCAAACGGTACATCTTGATCTCCAGGACCCATGGTAAAACTTCCCATTTTAATGTAAAGCATTCCGAATGGATCTAAATCGTACCAAGCTTGACGATTTTGAACGCCCAATAATTGACCGTTACCTTCATTTTTGCATGAAGTAAACAGCACAGCGATAATCGCTATAAAAGAAAAAAACTTCTTCATTTTTTTTAAATTAAATTGAGTACAATTAATGAAACTGAGCTGCATTTTTTACTGAAATGTTAGGCTTAATGTAATTTTGTTTCATTTTGTAAAATTTAGATTTTCTGTTTTAAAAAGAAAGTATGTGCGTGTCCTTTACGAAGGATATAAATTTTAGGTTTCAAAAAAGTTTAATTTTATAAGAATCTTGGGTTTTTATACCTTGTAATTTTCTTAGGAGGCGTAATGTTATAGCAGAATCCAAGCATAATTTCATGTGAACCACTACTGTATTGCTTAATATTAGAAATAGTTAAATCGTAAGAATAACCAATTCTATAATTCCCTTTGCCATTTGCCAAAGTGCCCTGATAGCCCAACATTGGAACAATAGCATCTTGTAATCTATAAGAAATACCTGCCCAAACCATATTATTATATAATACATTAGCGTTTACATCCAACTGTGTTGAGGCAGCATCGGTTTTTAATAAAAAGTTAGGACGAACCGTTAACATTTCATTTACGGCATACTCATAACCAGCAGTAACATACCAATGGCGAGCCATCAAATATTGTAGGTTGGTTCCTTCTAATTTAGGAGCTAACAAATGTACACCAGAAATACCAGCATATAATTTGCCAGGTATATGATAGTGTGCACCAAAACCAAGATCCAACGCCTTATCACTTACTGAAGCTTGTGGAATTAAATTATCCCCTGTTTGAATAGCAATAAAATTACCCCCAACAGATTTATTTAATAAACCAAAATCTAAACCAAGTCCTAAATTACCCGGACCAAGAGGTAAGCGATATGCTCCAGCTAATTTAGCTGAGAAAGTATTTTCAAAACCTAATTTATCAGCTATAATAGTTGCTCCAACACCAATTGTATGTTCTCCACTAAGAATTTTAATAGGTGCATCAATAGTTACAAGGGTTGTTTTAGGAGCCCCATCAAAGCCAACCCATTGTTGACGATTCATCACTGTTGCGCACAAATACTCGCTTGCTCCAGCGAATCCAGCATTCGTTGACAAACGTGTAAACATCTGTTGACTAAATTGTGGATCTTGTTGAGCGAATGCTTGAAAACCGCCAATGGCAAGGATGACTGAAGTAATTATTTTCTTCATACGTATTGATTTGGTTACTTTTTTATTTGCTTTAATTGTTGTATCTTTTTAATTCAGTCGGTAAAGAAAAGAATGAATTTCGAAAATTGCAAATCTTTTTAACAATATTATGTTCATGCAGCTAAATTATTGTTAAATTTTAGCAATATTCCTCTCATTTTAACTAAATCAATTTCTGGTAGGTTTGCCACCACCTATCTGGCATACCTTCATTACATGCTGTTTGGTAATCTGCATAGGAACAAGGCACTAAATGATGTCGTTCATATTTCGATTTATTATTGGGATAAGGCACTTCCATCCACCAACGGTCGCTTTTATTGCTTTTGTAAAAAACTATTTCATGTTTACTTTCGCTGATAAATACCCTATATTTTAAAAAATTAGGATTGAAACTTGTTGGTAAATCATTTTTTCTTTGAGAAACACCCTCAAAAAAACACCAAATGGCTTGTGCTATAAGGTTAGCAGTACATTCTCGATCATCAAAAGTTGGATTATATTCATAAAAGCCAACCGAAGAAACTTTATCACTCAGACCAGCATAGCGGGCTATTTGACAGAACTCTTCACCTGAAAAACCATTTGGACCTGCATTATAATTTCCGGGAGCATCAGCCTTGCGCACTGCAGATATATCAAATGAAACTATATCAGCATTTCTAACAATAGGCTCTGTTTCTTCCATATTTACCCTCACCACGCCTAATCTATAAGTGTCAAAAAATAGTTTTTGCACTAATTCAACTGCAGCTGGGTCAACAAAATAAGTTTGATAACCAATATTACTGAAGTTGAACAAATAATTAGGTTGATATAAAATAATTTTACTCAAGTATGTTTGCGCATCTAACTCATCGTCAATAAAACCTAAGTTAAAATTAGCATCCACAGAAACAAGATTTACCAGTTGCTCCAGATTTTGATAGCCTCTGTAATTAGCAAAGGTTAAGTCTTGACCTCCACCAATGATAACAGGTAAAATATTTACTTTAACCAAGTATTCAACTGTTGAAGAAAGGGCATAATAGGTGTCTTCTATGCGATGTCCAGGCTCAATATTGCCTAAATCAATAATTTGAAAAATATTACCTAAACCCCAAAGCTTATACAAATGCTTTCTAATCACATCTGGCCCATTATCGCATGATTCGTTAGATAGTGCGCCTCTTCCCTCTTTTACACCAATAATTGCAATGCGGCACTCCTCCACGGATGGAAAATTATCGCTTTCTTCAAACTTCTTAATTGTTTGCCCTAATTGATTGGGCTGATAAACATAGCCCTCACTAACTAATGCAAGGTTAATTGGCTTAAAAAAAACTGAGATATCCAAATCTATTTCTTTTTAGTGGTGCTCGTTTTTTTTGAGGCTGCCTTTTTAGGAGCAGCTTTTTTGGGTGCGGCCTTACTTGCTGTTTTTTTGGAACCAGCTTTTGCAGCCGCCTTCTTTGGAGCTGAAACTGCAGCTTTTTTCTTAAAAGCAGCATTTCTTTGAGGTGTACCTTCGCTTGAATTAATAATATCTAAACAATCTGATAAACTAAGTTCTTTGGCTTCTTTACTTCCTTTGGGAATTTTGAAATTTTTATCATTAGCAGCTATATAAGGTCCCCATCGCCCATTGAGGACTTGAATCGTATTATCATTAAATTGATTAATTACACGTTCGCTATCTTTTTTCCTTTTGGCTTCTATCAATTCAATAGCCCTTTCAGTGCTAATTGTCATTGGATCATCGGTCTTTGTTAGAGAAAAGAAAGCTCCATCGTGTCTTACGTATGGTCCAAAACGTCCAGCAGCAACCACCATTTCTTTGTTTTCGAAGGTTCCAACAACTCTTGGAAGTTTAAATAACTCCATGGCGTCTTCTAAACTAATACTTTCTAAGCGTTGATTGGAATTTAAACTTGCATACCTCGGTTTTTCTTCACTATCACCATCTCCTATTTGGACGACAGGGCCAAATCGACCAATACGTGCAAATACATTTTTACCCGAAACGGGATCAATCCCTAGCAATCTTTCACCTGATGCTCTATCTGAATTTTCAACGGTATTCTCAACATGAATGTGAAAAGGCTTATAAAAACTTTCAAGCATTTTTTGCCACTTTAATTTGCCCTCAGCAATTTCATCAAACTCTTTTTCTACTAAGGCAGTGAAATTATAATCCATAATCTCATCAAAATTTGCTGTTAAAAAATCTGTAACAACGATTCCAATATCAGTTGGAAACAATTTTGAGCGTTCAGCACCTGTATTCATTGATTCAATGCTTGACAAGATTGCATTATCCTTAAGAAGTATTACATCAAAATTTCTTTTTACACCATCTCTATCTTCTTTAACTACATACCCTCTTTTTTGTACAGTAGAAATCGTTGGTGCATAGGTTGAAGGACGTCCAATCCCAAGCTCTTCTAACTTTTTAACTAATGCAGCTTCAGTATACCTTGGAGGATGGTACGTGAATTTTTGAGTAGCTTTAATTTCTGTGTATTTTAAATTATCGTTCACTTTCATTAAAGGTAACATTCCTTCCTGTTCTTCGGTATTTTCGTCATCTGTTGATTCGATGTACAATTTTAAAAAGCCATCAAACTTTAAAACTTCGCCATTTGCAACAAAGTTCTCGCTATTATTACTATTTTTGATCTGGACGTTAGTTTTTTCTAATTGTGCATCGCTCATTTGAGAGGCCACAGTTCTTTTCCAAATTAACTCATACAATCTTTTTTCCTGATTATCGCCTTCTATTTTTTGAACATTAAAATAAGTTGGTCTGATGGCTTCATGCGCTTCTTGAGCGCTTTTTGATTTAGTTTTAAACTGACGTTCAAAGTGATAATCTTTACCAAATGATTTAATTATTTCTTCTTTTGATGCGATGAGTGCAGTTTCTGACAAGTTTACAGAGTCAGTTCTCATATAGGTAATTTTTCCGCTTTCATACAAGCGCTGCGCAATACTCATGGTTTGGGCCACCGAAAATCCTAATTTTCTGCTTGCTTCTTGCTGTAAAGTAGAGGTAGTAAATGGAGCAGCAGGCGTTTTTTTAGCAGGAGACGTTTGTAAGTCTGCTACTTTAAATTGTGCACCTAAACATGTTTCAAGAATTTTTTGTGCCTCTTCTTTAGTGGGCACTCTCCTTGCAATATCAGCTTTAAATGAATCTCCTTTATCAGTAGTGAAAATAGCGGTAACTTTAAAGTAATTTTCAGAGACAAAATTCGTAACTTCTCTCTCTCTCTCAACAATAAGTCTAACAGCCACTGACTGAACACGCCCTGCAGAAAGAGATGGTTTCACCTTTTTCCATAATACAGGAGATAATTCAAAACCCACTAATCGATCTAAAATTCTACGTGCTTGTTGAGCATCTACTAAATTTAAATCAATAGAACGCGGGTTGTTAATTGCATTTTTAATGGCACTAGGCGTAATTTCATGAAATACTATTCGTTTAGTATTGCTTTTTTCAAGTCCTAAAGTTTCATAAAGGTGCCAAGAAATAGCCTCTCCTTCACGGTCCTCATCTGTTGCTAACCAAACTATTTCTGCCTTACTCGCAATTTTTTTAAGTTCATTAACTACTTTAATTTTGTCTTCTGAAACTTCGTAATTTGGTAAAAACTTATTGTTTACATCAACACCTAAGCCTTTTTTAACTAAATCGCGAACATGACCAAAACTTGATTTAACAATGTAATCATTTCCTAAAAATCCTTCTATAGTTTTGGCCTTTGCAGGAGACTCAACAATCACTAAATTTTTACTCATGTTTGTGTATTAAATTTTGGAATATCAAAAAGGCAAAGAAAAGGATTTTATTTAATTTGCAAGTATTTGCTATTTTTAACAAACAACTTTAGCAACATAATAATAATCTTAAGGTGGTCATTTTCATGCAAAAGTTTACTCAATTTCAATAATTTTTATTTCTACGCGTCTATTGAGTTCACTTTCTTCTTCAGTTTGTGGCTCAGGAAACAGCATCATTGAATTTCCAAAGCCTTCTACTTTTAATCTTTTTTTGTTTACCCCTTCAAAAGTAAGGTATTTCTTTATAGCCTCTGCCCTGTTCTCACTTAGTTTTCTAAATTCCTTTAAATTTTTTCTTTTAGGCCCATTTGCATGACCCTGAATTTCTATTTTAACGTTTGGATTTTTTTGCAAAAAAAGCAAAAGTGATGACAAAGCAGGTTTAGATTTTGGCAATAACTTATCCGTATTTCCTTCAAAATAAAATGGTATAATTTCGAGATATGAATCGAGTGTAATCTTTTTTAAATAGATGGTATCAACAATTGATAAAGAATCAACGGGCAATAAATAATTTCTTTTTTCAATCATAAAGCCAGCAGCAACAGCCATTACATCAGTTTGGGACTTAAAAGGAATATTATATGCTGAATGTCCACTGATTACAAATCCTGTATCAATCAAGTTTGTTCTCACTACAGCATCGGCCTCTATACCTTGTTTGGATTCTAAATCTGTAAAGTAGAATTTTAATTTATTTCTACTTTTCTTAGACTCCGCTTCGATTCTTGCTAAAAGGCTATCAGCTGCAGCAGAGTTAGTGATTACCTTTTCATATTTTAACTTAAGTGTAAAGCCTTTTTGTGGATTACGGTCACAGCAAATTAGCAGCATATAAGGCTTTCCTGCTTCCATCAAAAGTGGTTTGCAAAATGAATTACCAACACCTATTCCAACAAAAGCAGAATCATTTGATTTATTTAAGCCAGTTTCACTGTTTATACTTTTATCATTTCTTGAAATATTAGATCTCAATGGTTTAATTTTTCCGGCTAGTTTTATTGAATCGCAAAAACCTAATGAAGAGGCGTCAAAAATCATGAAATCATAATCATCATTTACACTAATAGGGAGGATGGAAAGATTTAAATTGGCTTTTTCTGCATGATTTAATATGAACCATTCGCTATTTTTTTCACTTTTAAAAGAAGTAGAGTCATACTTTTTTGGTTGAACTAGTTCTTTTATTTTACCTAATCCAAGTGGTGTGGCACTTTGCTGATAAATAGTATCATTTAGTAAAATGGCAGTATTGCAATCACTGTTTTGGGCATTTAGATGCCAAATTATAAAATAACTACAAACGAAAAATAGAAATCGCATTTTAATTTTAAAGGGCACAAAGATAAACACCATAAACTAATATTTTTTTTAAACCTGTTGCTGTGAAACTCAATCTTATCAACATTTTGTTAAATTAAAATAAGGTGCACCATCTAATTAAACAGAAGTATTTAATTCAAAAACAGTTATTTTTACCTTGAATTTCATTGTTAAATTAAAAATTACAAATCAGTGAATTCGAGTGGGAAACAATTTTTAAATATTGTATATCATAATTATTTGCACTTTTGCCGCTAAAGTTTAATTATACCAATACACCATGTCAAATAATGATATCTTAAAAAAATTAAGAGTTGCATTAAAACTTAAAAACGATGATATCCAAAAAATTTTATTGTTGGCCAATTTTAATGTAAGCATCAGTGAGTTAAATGCTTTTTTTAGAAACGAAGATCATCCAAATTATAAAGAATGTGGTGATCAAATATTGCGTAACTTTTTAAATGGATTTGTAATACACATGAGGGGCCCCAGAGAGGAAAGATTGAAAGTAAACATAGCCAATAAAACATCATTATAATATTAATTTATCATCTATTTTGCACTCTAATAAATCAATTATCTTTGCTCAATAATATATATTGCTAAATTAATTAGGTAGCTTAATTTTGTTTCAGAATTAAGTAATATTTAAAAGTAAACTTAAATCCATTTTAAGTGTTATTGATAAATCTTAATTGATTATTTACAGTGAATTTAATCCAATTTTTCATCATTTAATGCCAAAGATAACTTTATTAAATTACTTATCATTAGTAAAATTTAGCCACACTGTATTTGCACTGCCTTTTGCCATAGTTGGCTATTTTACTGCCATTAAAATGACTGGTATTCATTTTGAATGGCAGCTGTTCGCTAAAGTTATTTTATGTATGGTTTTTGCTAGAAATGCTGCTATGGCTTTTAATCGCTATGCCGATCGGAATTTTGATAAAATAAATCCTAGAACTTTTGTTAGGGAAATTCCTGCAGGATTAATTAGTGCAAAAGCGGCATTATTTTTTGTAATCATTAATGTAATACTTTTTATTGCTACAACTTGGTTTATAAAAGAACTTTGTTTTTATTTATCTCCCATTGCAATTATTGTAATATTAGGATATAGCCTCACTAAAAGGTATACAGCACTTTGTCATTTTATTTTAGGAGTTGGGCTAAGTTTAGCTCCATTGGGTGCTTTTCTTGCCGTTACTGGCTATTTTCACATTGTTCCAATTCTTTTTTCAATTGCAATTTTATTTTGGGTAGGAGGATTTGATATTATTTATGCCTTACAAGATGATGATTTTGATAAATCTCAAAAGTTAAGGTCAATACCTGTAATTTTAGGTCGTGAGAAAGCCTTGATACTTTCTAGAGTAATTCATACTATATCGGCTCTTATATTGATTATACCTGGCATTATAATGCATAGTTCCAATTATTATTTTGCGGGCTGGGCTATTTTTTCAGGTCTTTTAGTATATCAACATAGTTTGGTGAAGACCAATGATTTATCAAAGGTAAATTTAGCTTTTTTTACCACCAATGGTATCGCAAGTGTAACATTCTTAAGTTTTTTTCTTTTTGATTTTTTTGCTTGAAAAAGATTATTTTACATCTAATACTGCTGTTGTGTAATACAATAAACGTAAATGCTCAAGATTGGCAATTAAAAAAGAACAAGGATGGAATTCAAGTTTTTACAAAATCAAACCCTAATTCCCCATTTGATTTATTAAAAGCAGAGTGCGTAATCAATGTGAGTATCAACCAAATGTTAACGTTAATTTTTGAAGTGAGTAGGCATACAGAATGGGTTTATAACGCAGTTCAATCTGTTCCGGTAAAGAAAAATAGTTTGTATGATATTATATATTATGGCGAGACCTACGCCCCATGGCCAGTTAGCAACAGAGATTTAGTGATTCATCTTTCGGCTAAAACAGATTCAACCAGTGGCTTGTGCCAGGTAACTGCTATCAGCGAACCCAAATTAATGCCCTTGGTAGAAGGCAAAATAAGAGTTCCAAGATCTGTTTCTAAATGGAAGTTGATACCAATCAATAACCAGACAACGCGTGTTATTTACACTCTAGATATAGATCCAGGTGGAAGTTTACCTGCTTGGTTGGTAAATTTTGCAAGTGTTGAAGGCCCCTATTTGAGCTTCGTAAAAATGAAAGCAATTCTCACTAAATAGTACTTTATACAACATTTTTATTGACTTTTGCCTAAAATGTTAAAATTTTATTCCCTGCAAAAGTCAATACTTATGGGCAAAACACATAATTTTAAGCAATTTATAAATCAAATTACAGTATTTTCACAACAATTTGTATATTCGCAGCCCTAAAATTAATTAATAAAAACAAAAAGATGACCTTACTCACTAAAATCCGCCATCGCTCCGGATTACTTGTAACAATTATTGCTATTGCCCTATTGATATTTATTCTAGAGAGTGCTTTAGAGTCCAGAAAAGGACTTTCAGCATCAGACCGCAGTAAAATTGCGATTATCAATGGTAAGGATGTAAGCATTGAAGAATTTCAAAGCAAGTTAGATCAAGCTGAAACAAATCAAAAAGCGCAAAATCAGAAAGCAACAATTGATGAAAACACACGCGAAAATTTGCGTTCTCAGGTTTGGAATCAAGTTTTATTAGAGTATGTTGTTAAGCCACGTTACGAAAAAATTGGCCTAGGTATCAGTGAAGATGAACTTTTTGATATGGTTCAGGGCAAGGATCCACATCCTCAGATAAAACAAGCATTTACAGATTCTAAAACCAATGAATTTAATCCTTCAAATGTGATTAACTTTCTGAAGAACATGGATAAAGATGAAACTGGAGATACAAAAAGCAGATGGATCGTTTTCGAACAAGCCATTAAGGAAGAAAGGGTTTCTCAAAAATATACCGCTATGGTTAAAAAGGGCTTATATATTACAAAGGCCGAAGCAAAAAGAAATTATTTAGGAACTACAAGAACTGCAAATATTCAATATATTGTAAAAAAATATGCTGATATAGCAGATAGTACCATTACCGTTAGTGAAGATGATTTAAAAAAGTATTATAACGAAAACAAAAACAAATACAAGCAAAAGGAAACAGCGCGTGCCATCGATTATGTTGAGTTTAATGTTGTTGCATCGGCAGATGACAGAAAGACGCTTGCTGAATCTTTAGAGAAGTTAAAATCAGAATTTGCAGTTGCAGAAGTTGATTCAGATTTTGTAAATCAAAATTCAGATTCAAGATTTGTTGAGAAATATATTGGAGCAAATGTAGGTTTTATGTTTTTTGACAGTCTATCTAGATCACCACTTGGAACTGTGGTTGGACCGTATCCAGAAGGTAATAATTTTAAAATCGCAAAACTTTCAGGCAGTAAAATGTTGCCAGATTCTGTTAAGGCGCGTCATATTTTAATTTCAATTGAAAATGGCGATGTTAAGAAAGCCAGAAATAGAGCAGATAGTTTAAAAACTGCCATCAAAAGCGGTAAGAAGTTTGATGATTTAGCAAAGGTGTTTTCAAAAGATCCAGGTTCGGGCGCAAAAGGAGGCGATTTAGGTTGGTTTAAAGAAGGTATGATGGTTAAACCGTTTAATGATGCATGTTTTGAAGGTAAAAAAGGGGATTTGCAAATTGTGGAAAGTCAATTTGGAGTGCATTTAATTGAAGTGATTGACAAAGGAAAAGAATCTAGAAGAATTTTAATTGCTTCAATAGAAAGGAGCTCTGCGCCAAGTTCTGCAACTTACCAATTCTATTATGGAAAGGCCAGTGAATTTGCTGGAAAAAACAATAATAAGGCATTGTTCGAGAAAACAGCAAAAGAACAAGGACTTAACAAAAGAACTGCTGAATATTTAAGAGAAACAGATAGAAACTTTAACGGCATAGAAAATGCAAGAGAGGTTGTAAGATGGGCCTATGGTGCGCAAAAGGAAGAGGTTTCACCTGTATTTCAAATTGGTGATAGATATTTAGTTGCGATGCTTACAAAAATTAAGGAGAAAGGAACTTTACCTTTGGAGGAAGTAAAAGAGCAAGTTGAAATCGAAGCTAAAAAACAAAAGAAAGCAGAGAAGTATATGGCAGAATTTGAAGCTAATATGAAATCGGCAACTACTTTAGAACAAATTGCTCAAAAAATGAACCTGCAAGTTGAAACGGCAAGCAATCAAAGCTTTATTAATGGTGTTTTAGGAAATTATGGTCGCGAGGCTGTTATTGTTGGTGCTGCATTTGGTGCAAAAGCTAAAGTATTAAGTAAACCAAGCAAAGGCGACAATGCTGTATTTGTATATATGGTTACTGATTTTACTGAGGCTCAATCTAGCTCCGATAATTATAAAAGCAATGCAACTAATGTAAGCAATGCAGTAAGACAAAGAGTTGACTATGAAATATTTGAAGCACTTAAAGATAAGGCCGATATAGAAGACAGAAGAGCAACATTCTTTTAAAGAATTAAAATCTTTAAAAGTAAAAGGGTAGAATTTTTCTACCCTTTTTTTATTTTCCGAAATTAAAACTGTATTTTAGCGTACCGAATAAAGCAAATAATAAAGTGTTATAGCATATAGCCCCAAATAATCTGATTGAAATGAAGAAGAGATGGAGTTTACAGGAAGATGTTGACCGTGGGGTAATTGGATTACTTAGCTTGCAATTGGGCGTAAAGCCGTTGTTAAGTAGAATACTTTATTTAAGGGGTATAAAAACTTGGGAACAGGCTAAAGACTTTTTTAGGCCTGAGCTTTCTCAATTGCATGATCCATTTTTAATGAATGGTATGGATGTGGCCATCAATAGAATTGAATCAGCCATCAAGCAAAATGAAAAGATATTAATATATGGCGACTATGATGTGGATGGTACCACAGCCGTAGCTTTGGTATATTCCTTTTTTAAAAGCCATTACAATAATTTAGAATTTTACATTCCTGATAGGTACCTTGAAGGTTATGGTATTTCATTTAAAGGAATTGATTATGCGCATGACAATGACTTTAAACTTATAATAGCTTTAGATTGTGGCATAAAATCAATTGATAAGATAGATTACGCCAATGAAAAAGGGGTAGATTTTATTATTTGCGATCATCATTTACCAGGCGAAACCATTCCAAATGCAGTGGCTGTGCTTGATCCAAAAATGGAAACTAGTAAATATCCATTTAATGAACTATCAGGTTGTGGTATAGGATTTAAGTTAATACAAGCTTTTGCTCAACGAAATAACATACCTGAAACATCGCTTGTTGCATATTTAGATTTAGTAGCCGTAAGCATTGCTGCAGATATTGTACCTATATATGGTGAAAACAGGATATTGGCCTACTACGGTTTACAGGTACTTAATAATAGAACAAGAAAAGGTTTTGATGCCATCCTTAAATTGGCAGCATTTACAAAAAAAATGACCATAAGTGATATTGTATTTACAATTGCACCAAGGATCAATGCGGCAGGGCGCATTGCAAGTGGAAATACTGCTGTAGAGTTACTTATTTCAGATAATCCTGCGGATGCATTAAGCTCAAGCGAAGAAATAAATAATACAAATTCTGAACGTAAAACATTAGATCAAAGTATAACAAAGCATGCCTTCAGCATGATTGAAGAAGAAAAAGATAATTATCTTAAAAAAAGCACTGTTTTATATCACCCCGATTGGCATAAAGGTGTTGTAGGAATTGTTGCTTCTAGGCTTACCGAAAAATATTATAGGCCTACAGTTGTGCTTACCTCATCTAATGGAATGGCCACAGGTTCGGCCCGTTCTGTAAAAGATTTCGATGTTTACAAAGCTATTGAAGCATGCAGTGATTTATTAGAGCAATATGGTGGACACAAGTATGCAGCAGGTTTGACACTTAAAACAGTAAATATTCAATTATTTATCGAAAAGTTTGAATTAATCGTTTCTCAAACAATTGAAGAACATTTATTAACTCCTGAAGTTGAGATTGACGCAGAAATAAAGCTGGTTGATTTAGATGCAAAATTTTTACGCATCCTAAAACAATTAGCACCTTTTGGTCCAGGAAATATGTCTCCCGTATTTTTAGCGCGCGGTGTTAAAGACAAAGGCTATGCAAGAGTTGTAGGAAATAATCATTTAAAGTTAGATATCTATCAAGATGATATTAAATTTAGTTTCCCAGCCATTGCTTTCAATGCCGGTGAAAAGTATGAACAACTTTTAGAAAAGTCGGCATTTGACATTTGTTTCACTGTGGAAGAAAATGAATTTAATGGCAATGTTACTTTACAATTTAATATTAAAGACATTAAATTTGAACACCAAAAAACATTAAGCCCTAATAATTTGTTATAAAAAATAGAAATTTAATTCTTACAATAATTATGGAAGACCCAATTTTACTGCAAAAATTTCAAGAAAAAATTGATAAAGGTTTAAAAATTGAACCAAAAGATTGGATGCCAGAAGCCTACAGGAAGCAATTGATACGCATGATGAGTCAGCATGCACACTCAGAAATTGTGGGTATGTTGCCTGAAGGTAATTGGATTACCCGCGCCCCAAGTTTAAGAAGAAAAGCAGTGTTACTTGCCAAGGTGCAAGATGAAGCTGGACATGGCTTATATTTATATAGTGCTGCAGAAACCTTAGGTATTGATCGCACCGAGTTATTGGAGCAATTATTTACAGGTAAAGCCAAATATTCAAGTATCTTTAATTATCCTTCTTTAACCTGGGCAGATATAGGTGCTATTGGTTGGTTGGTTGATGGAGCAGCCATTATGAATCAAACCATGTTGGCAAGAGGCTCATACGGACCATACTCAAGAGCCATGGTGAGAATTTGTAAAGAAGAAAGCTTTCACAACAGACAAGGCTATGAAATTATGCTTACACTTTCTAATGGCACACCTGATCAAAAAGCTATGGCACAAGATGCATTGAACCGATGGTGGTGGCCGGCTATTATGATGTTAGGTCCTTCTGATGCGGCTTCACCCAATACTGAACAATTAATGCGTTGGAAAGTAAAATTAGAAACTAATGATGAAATTAGACAACGCTTTATTGATAGAACCGTTCCTCAAGCTGACTTTTTAGGTTTAACAATTCCGGATGCAGCTTTGAAGTTTAATGAAACAACAGGGCATTACGAGCATGGAGAAATAAACTGGAAAGAATTTTTTGATGTTGTGGCAGGCAATGGACCTTGTAATAAAAAACGACTAAAGGCAAGAGTTGATGCAGATAAAAATGGTGCTTGGGTTAGAGAGGCTGCCAATGCTTATGCTGCTAAGAAGTCCGCTGCTAAAGCTGCGTAAACTAAATTTAAACTAATTTTTTAGATAAGATTTTTATTAAAGGCTTCAGTGTTGGTTTGCGAGGACGCAAACCAATGACAACGTTTTGCTTTGAAGACTTGCTGTTGGTTTTTAGGGTATATACCAATCATAA
>JBILPB010000264.1:0-3028 GCA_044374175.1 Bacteroidia bacterium
AGATAACCTATAATGCCAATGAAATTTCTTTGCATAGAATATTAGAAGTATTTTTTACTGTACATGATCCTACAACCCTTAACAGGCAGGGCAATGATGTTGGTACACAATATCGTTCGGTGATTTATTTCCAACATGCTGAACAAGAGAAGATTGCCTTAGCAATCATAAAAAAGCTTGAAGAAGAAAAAGTGTTTTCAAACAAAATTGTTACCGAAGTCAAAGCTTTTGATGTGTTTTATAAGGCAGAGGATTATCATCAAAACTACTACAACTTAAATAAGAGCCAACCTTATTGCCAATACGTAATCGTACCAAAACTAGAAAAGTTTAAAAAGTTGTTTGAAGTATAAGCAATTATGTCAAGGAGCTTGCGATTGTGTTATAAATTGGAGGTTTGGACTAACACCGCCACAAAGATAGTTGTGGTTGGCGAGGACACCAACCACTGACAAAAAGTTGTTTGAAGTATAAGCAATTATGCCAAGGAGCTTTCGATTGTGTTATAAATTGGAGGTTTGGACTAACACCGCCACATAGATAGTTGTGGTTGGCGAGGACACCAACCACTGACAAAAAGATTACATGATGATTTTAGCAACAAAGATAGGTTGGCATGGATGCACAACCTATGACAGTAAAGGCATTAATAAACAATAATACCGATGTGAAATAAGTAATGGCCCAAATTTGTTTCACGACATTTGTCCCAAATTTCTTTCCAATCGGAATTTACCAATGTAAGATTTTAAATTATTGGCATAATTTATAAATCACATTGGTATAACTACTTCAGCTACTTCACAATCATAAACTCAGTTCTTCTGTTATTTGCTTTCCCCGATTCTGTTTTATTATCATCAATAGGCATTGTATCGCCAAAGCCTTTAAAGGTTAGCCTTTCTTTGGCAATTTCATTAGCAATTAAATAGTCGTAAACTGCTTTTGCTCTATTTTCTGAAAGTATTTGGTTCGATTTTTTATCGCCTACGTTATCAGTATGCCCTCCAATTTCGATAGTTGTGGTTGCATTTAATATTAAAAAGCTTTTCAATTTTTGCAATTCAATTTTTGATTCTTCTTTTAAAGTAAAGCTGGCTGTTTCAAAAAAAATATTCTTTAATACCACTTTTTCGCCTGCTTTTATTGGAGTTAAGGGAACATTCATTTCGTACGCTTTTAAATTATCGGTTAAGCCTTTTAAACTAAAGTTTTCGGATGCAAACAAATACCCATTCTTACTTACATTCATTAAATAATTTTTATTTATGGGTAAGCAAACTAAAAATTCGCCACTGCCATTCATGCTTGTAGCCTGCATTACCATTTGTCCTGTTTCTAAATCAATTAATTCAAATTTAGCTTCTAAGCCAATCTTAGTTACTTTATCGAATACTTTGCCTTTAACATAAGTTACTGCTTGTGGCTGCGCCTCTTTGTATAATTCAAAACTATACAAATCTAAACCTCCATTGCCACCTGGTCTTTCAGAAGAAAAATACGCTGTTTTGGCATTTGCACTTACAATTAAATCTCTTTCACTTTCTGCGGTATTAATGGGATAACCTAAATTTTTAGGCGTAGAAAAATTTCCATCTTTTTTTATTCTGGAAACAAATAAATCTTTGCTTCCCATGCCAGGCCAACCTTCTGAAGAAAAATACAAGGTTTTATTGTCGGGATGAATGTATGGAGATTCTTCGTTCTCAGCAGAGTTCACACTATCTCCAAGGTTAACTAAGTTTGCCCATTTTCCCACTTCATTTTTAGTGCATTTCCAGATATCTGTTCCTCCTTTTCCACCTGCACGGTTACTTACAAAATAAATAGTTTGACCATCGCTAGACATAGAAGGTTGAGAATCCCAATATTCTGTATTGATTGGTTTGCCAATATTTTCGGGCACACCCCAAGAGCCATTGGCCATTTTTTTTGCAATAAATAAATCGCAACTACCATAACCTTTTCTTCCTCCAGGATAACCATCATACTCTTTGCAAGCGGTAAAAACCAAAGTTTGTCCATCTGCCGAAATACATTGTGCTCCTTCATTTCCTATGGTATTGATGGGAGGACCTATGTTAATTGCTTTAGACCATACACCACTGGTTTTGTTACAACTATAAAAATCTTCGCTTTTATTGCGCATATCGGTGGCGCTTCCGCCAGGATCTTTAGGTATAAGGCGTGTATAAACCAAAGTTTGCTCATCGGCTGTAATGGCTGGTAAATAATCGTTTTCAGCTGAATTAACCTGTTCGCCCATATTTAATGGGTTAAAAGACACAGGATTTTTAATAGCTACTCTGGCAAATTGAGCTGATTTGAGTCCAAGAGTAGCATTTGATTTTGCTTCGGCAGAAATTCCTTTATAGGACAAATAATGATTAAAATGCTGCTCCGCTTCATCGTACAATTGTAGCTTCAATGCCCAAAAACCCATACTGTAAAAAGCACTTTTAAAGAAATCAGGACTAATACTGGTGGCTGTTTTAGCTTCGTCTAATGCTTCTTTATATTTTTTATTTTCGCCATACACTTCGGCTAAAAACATGTGTGCTTCAATAAAGTTAGGATCAATTTTAATGGCTTTCTGCAATAAGTCGATGGCTTCATCATCCTTTCTGGCATCAAAACTTAACTGCGCATTTTCAAAATTTTTGATGGCTTTGTTGGAGCTTGTGCTATATTTTTTATCCATTTTTTGCGCCTCTACATTTTCTAACCCAAAAATTAAAAAAAGCATCACTAAATAAAATCCTTTTACCAGGTTTGTCATCTTATTTGAATTATTAAGGAATGTTAAGGTATTTGTGTGTTTGAAGTGAGATATTCCATTTTGGATTATCCTTTACATAATCAATAATTAAAGGAGTAATTTCTTTTGATTTACTCCATTCGGGCTGCAAGTATAAGATGCAATTATCATTAACCTGTGCTGCATTTTCTTCGGCCCAAATAAAATCGTGTTTATTAAAAATGATGACTTTCAATTCGTGTGCCAGTTTAAAATTTTCGGCTAAAGGTT
>JBILPB010000300.1:0-3012 GCA_044374175.1 Bacteroidia bacterium
GCTTTTTTATTGAATATCACTTGCAAAATCTGCCTATTTGAAGCTAAAAATTACTACATTTGCACTCTTTTTGAAAAAAAGACTACAAAATTGCTATGAGTAATCAATATAAAACCTACCCCAATCTCAATCTTTCACAAACCGCTAAGGATGTGCAAAAGAAATGGGACGAAGAAAACACTTTCGAAAAATCCATCACTTCACGTGAAGGAAAAGCGCCTTTTGTATTTTACGAAGGACCACCAAGTGCCAATGGTTTGCCAGGTATTCATCACGTGATGGCGCGTTCCATCAAAGATATTTTTTGCAGGTACAAAACACAAAAAGGGTTTCAGGTAAAACGCAAAGCAGGTTGGGATACTCATGGTTTGCCTATTGAATTAAGTGTGGAGAAAGCACTTGGTATCACTAAAGAAGATATCGGTAAAAAAATTACGGTAGAACAATATAACATAGAATGCCGCAAAGATGTAATGAAATACACCGATGTATGGGCCGATGTTACTGCAAAAATGGGCTATTGGGTAGATATGGAACATCCATATATTACTTACGATAACAAATACATTGAAAGTGTTTGGTGGTTACTCAACAACTTGTACAAAAAGGATATGTTGTACAAAGGCTACACCATACAACCATACTCTCCTGCAGCTGGCACAGGCTTATCCTCGCATGAATTAAATCAGCCTGGTTGCTACAGAGATGTTAAGGACAGAACTGCTGTGGCGATGTTTAAGGCGCTTAATTCATCAAACCTATTAGAATTAAATTCGGAAGTTTACTTTCTTGCATGGACCACCACACCATGGACTTTGCCATCTAACACTGCGTTGGCAGTTGGAAAGAATATTGAGTATGCTTTAGTAGAAACATTTCATCCATTTTTATTTTCTAAAGTGCATGTTATTCTTGCAAAAGAGCTTTTGAGTAAACACTTTCCAGAAAAAAACGCAGCCTTGCTGTTTGAAGAATACAAAGCCAATGATAAGGCAATTCCTTTCAAAGTGATCAATACCTTAAAAGGCTCAGAGCTAGCCGGCATTCAATACGAACAACTCCTGCCATTTGCACAACCCAATGATGGCGATGCGTTCAAAGTTATTTTAGGTGATTTTGTGACCACCGAAGATGGAACAGGAATTGTACACATCGCACCTAGCTTTGGTGCTGATGACTTTCGTGTGGCTAAACAAAATGGCATTGGCTCATTAACTTTAGTAGATAGAAGAGGAAAATTTTTACCCGAAGTAAAAGATGGTATTTTCCTTTATGGCGAAGAATATGTGAAAGAAGCCTATTTATCAGAGGAAGAGAAGGCACATGAGTTTCAATTTCAGAAAAAAATATTAGAAGATAACGGAAAAATTAAGGAGCTAAAAGCCTATTTAAGCGTGGATGAGCGCATTGTTCTGAAATTACAAGAAGAAGGCAAACTCTTTAAAAAAGAAAGCTACGAACATAGCTATCCGCATTGCTGGCGTACCGATAAACCTGTGTTGTATTATCCACTAGATTCTTGGTTTATCAAAACAACCGCTTATAAAGAGCGTATGATTGAATTGAATAAAACCATCAATTGGAAACCTGAATCAACTGGTACAGGCCGCTTTGGTAATTGGTTAGAAAATTTAAATGATTGGAATTTATCACGCTCCCGTTTTTGGGGAATTCCTATCCCTATTTGGACCAGCGAAGATAGAACTGAACAAATTTGTATTGAATCTGTAGCCCATTTACAAAAAGAAATTAAAAATGCTTTGGCTAAAAAAATGATGGAAAGCAATCCATTAGCGGCTTTCAAAGAAGGAGATTTTAATGAAGCTAACTACAATACTTTTGATTTGCATAAGCCTTATGCCGATAATATTGTGCTGGAACGCAATGGCAAAAAGCTTTTCCGTGAACCCGATTTAATTGATGTTTGGTTTGATAGCGGTGCCATGCCTTATGCACAGTTGCATTATCCGTTCGAAAACAAGGAATTAATTGACAACAAAAAATATTATCCTGCCGATTTTATTGCCGAAGGTGTTGACCAAACAAGAGGTTGGTTCTTTACGCTACACGCTATTGGTACCATGTGTTTCGATTCTGTGGCGTTTAAAAACGTGGTAAGCAACGGACTAGTTTTAGATAAAAACGGTCAAAAAATGAGCAAGCGTTTGGGCAATGCTGTTGATCCTTTTACAACCATCGAAAAATATGGACCTGATGCCACACGCTGGTATATGATTACCAACGCTGCTCCTTGGGACAATCTTAAATTTGATATTGAAGGCATCACAGAAGTGCAACGTAAGTTTTTTGGCACCTTGCACAATACCTATTCTTTCTTTGCGCTTTACGCGAATGTAGATGGTTTTAAGTATGCAGAAGCTGAAATTCCTTTAGCAGAAAGAGTAGAAATAGATCGTTGGATTATTTCAGAACTAAATACTTTAATAAAAAATGTGGATGCCGCTTACGCAGATTATGAGCCACATCGTGCAGGAAGATTAATTGAAAGTTTTGTGGATGAGCATTTAAGCAATTGGTATGTACGCTTATGCAGAAGACGTTTCTGGAAAGGTGATTACTCTCAAGATAAAATTGCTGCCTATCAAACCTTATATAAATGTTTAGAGGTAATTGCTCAACTTTCGGCACCAATTGCCCCATTTTTTATGGATAGATTGTTTACCGATTTAAATAACATTACGCAAAGAAACAAAGCTGAATCTATTCATCTAAGCGATTTTCCAGAGGCTAATGAAACTCAAATTGATGTAACTTTGGAAGAAAGAATGGAATTGGCTCAAAAAGTATCTTCGATGGTGCTTTCTATTCGTAAAAAAGAAAATATAAGAGTACGTCAACCATTGGCAAAAATTCAAATTCCTGTGTTGGATGATGCTTACAAAGCAAAAATTGAGGCCGTTAAAGATTTAATTTTATCTGAAGTAAATGTAAAATCATTGGATTTGGTGGATGAATCTCAAACCCAAATTGTAAAACAATTGAAACTTAATT
>JBILPB010000265.1:0-3000 GCA_044374175.1 Bacteroidia bacterium
TATACTGATTGGCGGCCCTTACTTTAAAAGTATATGTTCCTTCGTTAAGATTTCCATAAGTAACATCTTTTTTGTTGCTAATGGGTTCCCAATCATTGTCAAATCCCTCTAGCATATATTGATACTTGACTAATTTAGGACGCGCAGGCTCAATGGCGGCATATTCAAAAGTTATTGTATTTAAGCGATAAGGTAAAACAAGATGTTGAGGCACATTGTAAAATTTACTTACGCTATCAAATTTAATAGCTCCATATTGAATTCTTTCATTTTTTCTTTCCTCTTCGGTTAATGTATCATTCAAAACCAAAAACTCTTGTTGCGCTATTAATTTTTTATCACGTTGAGGCTTATTTAAATTTTGCCAACAAATAGTATGCTGATTAATTTGAATATTTTCAAGCTTTACATTGAGTGGGCTCTTATTTTTGTTTAAGGCGCTGTAATCAAACCTAACAAGGCCGGTTTTATCTGAACCTGTTCCAACCCAAATAACGCCTTTGCTATCTTTGAACATACTGTTGCAGCCAATGTTTACATCATTAATAGGATAGCCTGTGGTTGTGTTATAAACTTCTATTGTAGGTAAGTAATAATTTAATTGGCTATTGCTAAGGTTATTAATTATAGGTAAAGTTGTTTGGTGTTTTTGCCCGAGTGTTCCTTTATTCTTTTCATTGTTGTTTTTTACCCTAAATTCACTCAACAAAGCTAAGCCCTTGTTGGTTCCCAATACCACATGTTCTTCATTTGAAATAATAATTTGATTTACCACATTGTTTGGCAAACCCTCAGCAGTAGTAAAATTCATAAAACTTTTCCCATCGAATCTGCATACGCCTCCGTCCATTGCAATCCATAGGTTGTTATATTTATCTTCTGTAATGGCATAAATATAATTTTTTGCCAAGCCTTGCTTTGTAGTGTAATTCGTAAAAAATTTCCCATTGTAACAACTTAAGCCAGCCTGGGTGCCAAACCATAGGTTTCCGCCACTGTCTTGATAAATACAAAATATATTGTTGTCAACCAGGCCCTGTGCGGTATTAAAATTAATAAAATTTTTTCCATCAAAGCAGCTCAGCCCTTTTTCTGTTCCAATCCATAGATGCTCTTTGTTGTCTTTAATGCAACATGTTACTTTATTATCAATAAGGCCATCTTCAGTGGTGTAATTTATAATATTTTGTCCGTCGTGCAAACATATGCCATTGCCCAAAATGCCAAAACCTAAGTTCCCATTTTTAGCCGTAAACAAACAGGAAATAATTTTATTACCTACTACTTCTCCTAACTCAATTTTAGATTCTTTAGTACCATTAAAACTAAACAATCCGCTACCATATTCGGCAAAGTAAATAGCTCCATTTTTATCTTCATAAATACTAGTTATTAAATTATTTATTATGCTGTTTTTTTTGGTGTAATTCATAACACCTTTTCCTTCAAATAAATTTATTCCTGCACCAAATGTACCAAACCAAATGTTATTTCTTTTATCCATTGTAATACCACTGGCATTATCAATACTAAGAATTTGTTCAGTTGTAAAATCTGTAAATTTCTTTTTATCATAAAAAGAAAACCCTAATTCCGTAGCAAACCAGATATTGCCTTTTTGGTCTTCTTTTATGTTATATACTATCTTTCCAGGCCCAATATTATTATCCAATACAGTTAAACTTTTTGAATTTTCTTTTTGCTGCGCTCCAAATTCTTTTTTATGTATTAATTTATGATTGCAGGTTTTTAAAGGGCAAGTATGGTTTAATTGATTAGCAGGCAATTGGCAAACTCCGCCACCATAAGTACCAAATAAAAGATTCCCAATATTATCTTGATAAAAACAAAGAACGGAATTGTTGCTAAGGCCATTTATGGTTGAAAAGGTAATAAAACTTGGGGTAATTTGCTTTTTGTGTAATTCAAAGGATTGTGGTAATTTTAAATTATGCTTACATGTATTTGTATTGCATAAAAAATTTGTGTTTTTGGTACTGCAACGTATCAGGCCTGCGGTTTGACTCCCAAACCATAGATTTCCGTTTTTGTCTTCAAAACTACTAACAATAATATTTTCTGGAAGACCATCTTTAGTGGTGTAATTTGTGAATTGTTTACCATCAAATTTGCTAATACCTCCTTCTGTACTGAACCAAATATTGCCATACTTATCTTCTGTTATGCTCCTCACAACATTATTAATTAAACCATCTGCTTGGGTATAATTAATAAATAAATTTCCATTATAACAACTAACCCCATCGCCTGTGCCAATCCAAATATTGCCATTTTTATCTTCAATTATGCTAAGTGCAAGGTTATTTGCTAAGCCATGATCGGTGGTATAATTTGTAAAGCTTTTTCCATTATACTTGCTCACGCCACCTCCACCCGTTGCAAACCATAGGTTTCCTTGGCTATCACATAAACAACTCTTATCGCTATTTACAATTACATCTAATGCCAATCCATTATCGGTAGTTAAATTTAAAGTATAAATAAAGCTTTCGGTGATTTTTTTAGTTGAAAGCTCATTTGTTGCTTTAGGAAAAATTATTTGATATGCTTTACCTTGCTTGGCCTCAATTGAAATTGGATCCAAAATACGATGATTATTCATCACTAAACCGAATGCTTTTTTTTGGGCATTGGTAGTTATTTCTTTTTTACTTTCAATCGAATGGGGCTGTTTACATCCATTTATAAAAGTTAATGCAATTAAAAATAATACTATTTTAAACCTTAGCAATAAATACTGATTTGGGATCAACGCCATATTGATTCTTATATAAATAGTTGAAGTATGTTTAAGTATAAAAATATGGGTTGTAAAAATAAATGATATTACTGATTAACTTATTTTAGATTTTAAAAATATTAAATTAAGTATTCAGAATCATTGTTGTCCGCTAAAAGTACAAAAATGAATTTTAGCTTTTTCAAGTAATTGATTTTCAATTGTTTTCAAACCCAGTTTAGGTTTTTTAAAAATCAAGC
>JBILPB010000239.1:0-3502 GCA_044374175.1 Bacteroidia bacterium
CTTGCTAAATACTGATCAAAAATAACTTGCGCGCAATTATTAAAATCTCCAAACTGAGCTTCCCAAATGGTTAAACCAAAGGGTGTGGCCATCGAGTAACCATATTCAAAACCTAAAACACCATATTCAGATAACAAGGAATTATAGATGTCAAATTTGGCTTGTATGCGATCTAAATTATTTAACGGCACATATTCTTCTTCACTGTCTTCAATTTTAATCACTGCATGTCGATGCGAGAATGTACCACGCTCAACATCTTGTCCACTAAAGCGGATAGGATAATTTTCACTTAATAAAGTACCGTAGGCCAGTAACTCTCCCATAGCCCAATCTAAGCGACCTTCTCCTTCCAACATTTTTTGACGATCTTTTAAGATGCTTTCAATTTTATTGAAGAATTTCATGTCTGGAGGAATGCTCGATATTTTCTGCCCAATGGTTAAAAGCAATTCTTTCTTCACACTGGTATCGGGTGATTTGTCAAAATCATGCTCATCATCCATTCTTACTCCTTTCCAAACACCATCTAAGAAAGATGTAATTTTTGAGTTGCTAATTTGCTTTGCTTCGTCTAATCTATCTTGCAAAAACTTTTTAAAATTCTTTTCTATTTCTTTCGATTTGCCTTCATCTACAGAACCTTCGGCAAGTAGTTTAGTTACATAAATTTCTCTTGGGTTAGCATGCGCTGCAATGGCTTTGTATAAGATAGGTTGTGTAAAACGTGGCTCATCTCCTTCATTATGTCCATATTTTCTGTAACACAACAAATCAATAAATACATCTTTATGAAAATTTTGTCTGAACTCCACTGCTAAACGAATAGCATAAACAAGGGCTTCAACATCATCACCATTAACATGGAAAACAGGAGATTGAACCACTTTAGCAATATCAGTACAATAAGTACTTGATCGTGCATCGTGGTAATTGGTAGTAAATCCTATTTGATTATTGATCACTAAGTGAATGGTTCCACCTGTTTTATAACCATCTAATTTTGACATTTGTATAACTTCGTAAACTACACCTTGTGCAGCAATAGCAGCATCTCCATGAATTAATATCGGAGCTAACTTATTATAGTCACCTTGATAAGCTGCATCTATTTTTGCTCTCGAAATACCTTCAACCACAGGACCAACAGTCTCTAAATGTGAAGGGTTTGGAGTAAGGCTTAAATGCACTTTTTTTCCACTGTCAGTGGAGATATCAGCACTGTAACCTTGGTGATATTTTACATCGCCATCAAACAATGAATCTTCATATTCTTTACCTTCAAATTCGCTAAAAATATCTTCGTAAGTTTTATGTAAAATGTTGGCCAACACATTCAATCTTCCTCTGTGAGCCATCCCAATTACAAACTCTTCAATCCCAATTTCTGCACCTTTTTCAATAACAGCATCTAAGGCAGGAATCAATGACTCAGCTCCTTCTAAAGAAAATCTTTTTTGACCAACAAATTTGGTATGCAGGAAATTTTCAAAAACAACCGCTCTGCTAATGTTTTCAAGCAATCTTAATTTTTCTTTTTGAGAAAAATTAGGTGTGTTTTGAGTGCTTTCCATTCTGAGTTGAAGCCACTCTGAAATTTTTTGATTACGAATGTACTTAAATTCAACACCAATAGATTGACAATATGTTTTCTTTAAAAAAGCAATAATATCTTTCAATTTGGCAGGGCCTAAACCTATTTGATTCCCCGCCTGGAATTCAGTTTCCATGTCAATATCTCCCAAGCCAATTAAATGAATATCATCTAATGAAGGTGAGTATTTTCTACGCTCTCGTACAGGATTTGTTTTAGTAAACAAATGGCCAGTACTTCTGTAGAGGTTTATTAAATTTACAACTTGAAACTCTTTGGTGATGTTATCGGGAACCACATTGACTGTGTCGTAGTTTTTTCTAGCAAATTCAAAACCTTCAAAAAAGCTTCTCCATCCAGGTTCTACCGATTCAGGGTTTACTAAATACTGGTTGTAGCTATCTTCAATAGCAGCACCATGTCCATTACTCAAATAAGAAAACTTATCCATATTTTATGTTATAACAAGCTACAAAGTTATAATTTACACCTGTAAAAAAAACAAAAAAAATAAAGCTTTTCAACATGTGTAATTTTAAGATAGCAAAATCTTGATTGATCAATGCCTGTGAGATTATATCATACGTTTTGGTATTAATACTTTTTAGGATATAAAAATTATCAATAAAGAAGTTATTATTATTGAGTACTTTGTAATAATTTAGCGCAAAGTTTAAAATTCGATATGGCAGGAAATACTTACGGAACATTATTAAAACTTACCACCTTTGGCGAAAGTCATGGTGCCGCTGTTGGAGGAATTATTGATGGATGTCCTTCAGGACTTGAAATCGATCTTGATTTTGTACAGGTACAATTAAACAAAAGAAGACCAGGGCAATCTGATATTGTAACGCCCAGAAATGAGAAGGATAAATTAATTTTCTTATCAGGAATATTTGAAGGTAAAACTACGGGTGCGCCCATTGCCTTTATGGTAAATAACGAAGATCAACAATCAAAAGACTATAGTCATTTACAAAATGTATATCGCCCATCGCATGCTGATTATACCTACAATGCTAAATATGGAATTCGCGATCATAGAGGAAGTGGAAGGGCTTCCGCAAGAGAAACATTGAGTAGGGTAGTGGCAGGCGCAATTGCCCAATTGTGGTTAAAGCAATTTCAAATTTCATTGATTGCATATGTTGCACAAATAGGAAATATTAAACTTAATAAAGCGGTTACTCCTTCCGATTTTGCTGAGGTAGAACAAAATGATGTAAAATGCCCCCACCAAGAAATTGCTCATCAAATGATAGAATTGATTAAAGTTACTGAACAGGATGGCGATACTTTGGGAGGTATGATTTCATGTCAGATTAATGGCGTTCCTGCAGGTATTGGTGAACCCGTTTTTGATAAGTTACATGCTGAGTTAGGGAAGGCCATGCTGAGTATCAATGCTGTTAAAGGTTTTGAATTCGGTTCGGGTTTTAATGCCATTGGCATGAAAGGGTCCGAACATAACGATTTAATGATAATTGAAGATAATAAGGTTAATTTTTTAAGCAATCACTCAGGCGGCATTCAAGGCGGAATAAGCAATGGCGCTACAATCAATTTTAATGTAGCATTCAAACCTGTTTCTTCAATAAAAAAAAATCAAAGTACGATAGATATTAATCACAATCAGGTTGATTTGCAAATTAATGGTCGACATGATGTTTGTGTGGTACCAAGGGCTGTGCCAATTGTAGAAGCGATGGCAGCTATTGTAATAATGGACTTTATGTTGCGCCAGAAAATTTACGCTTAATCGGCTTTTTCCCAATTAATTTTACCTTGATAGTTCATTAAACGAACTATTTTCTGTTGCTTTTTAAAAAGACGATTGTTTGGTGTTAATGGGCTGTATTTTCTGGGATTTGGAAAACATACAGCAATGAGAGCTGCTTCACCTCT
>JBILPB010000147.1:0-8009 GCA_044374175.1 Bacteroidia bacterium
TTTTACAAGATTTATTATAGTAGGCCTGCGTTGCAGCCTCTGCACCATAAAGACCATCGCCCATTTCAATTACATTTAAGTACACCTCCATAATTCTTTGCTTACTCCAAAATAATTCAATTAAAAAAGTAAAATATACTTCTAAGCCTTTTCTGAGATAAGTTCGCCCTTGCCATAAAAAAACATTTTTGGCAACTTGTTGGGAGATTGTACTACCTCCTTTAATAGGTTTTTTATCACCATGTTTGCTATTATATTTCCAGGCCTTTTCCATTGCATCAAAATCGAATCCATGGTGGTTTAAAAAGTTACCATCTTCGGCACATATGGCAGCCAAAGGCATTTCTTTTGACATATCGTCCAATGAAACCCAGGTTTTCTTCAATTTTGGAGCCTGCCCATCTATGATGTGGCCAACAGCCCTCGTAATCATTAAGGGCGTAAAAGGAACCATTACATACTTAAATAATAGTACCGAAAGAATACTGGCAAGAAGTCCAAAAAAGACAATCCTTTTTACCCAGGTCCAAATAAATTTTAAAACCAGCATTACACCTAAAAACATGAGACGAAATTATAAGATGCTTAGCGATTATTATTTAATTTACGACTAAATGTATGAACATTTGTTCTTTAATAACTTCACACGTAAAAGAAGAACTAATATTAAACTTTACTCATTTTTTTAGCTTTTAAAACTACCAATAAATCATAATTTGACAACAAATTTTAATAAAATACGATTTAAACAATCAACTGTTAATTACATATATATTAAGCCATAATTTTACTTCATAAGTTAATTATTTTTGATAGCTAAAATTACAAGTACATGGATACAGTAGAAAAGTTAGAAGAAGTTAAAGAAAAGAAGCCAAGCGCCAAGAAAAATACAGCAGAGCCCAAGAGCAAGAAAACGGAAAAAGGCAAAGTTGATGCGATAAATAGCGTGGTAACAGCTTCGTCTTCTCTAAAAGAAAAGCGAGCGAAACTAATTGGTGGTGCCATACTTCTATTATTTTCTACCTATTTATTTGTGGCCCTTATTTCATTCTTCTTTACCTGGTCAATTGATCAAGATAAAGTAGTAGACGGCTATTGGGCTTTGTTAAGTAATAACGAAGTTAAAGTGGCAAACTGGCTTGGAAAAACCGGTGCAATTTTATCGCATTGGTTTATGCACCGTGGTTTTGGGATAGCTTCTTTGTTCTTTGTTCCTATACTTTTTGCACTTGGGTTTAAATTAGTTTTTAAAATTAAATTGATTTCCTTTCGCAAAACGCTTAAACATTCAGTGGTTTTATTGGTAATAATTTCCTCAGCATCTTCATTTGTTTTTAACCATTTACTAAAAACAGAATGGTTTTTTATTGGTGGAAATTTTGGATTTCAAGTTAACGTTTGGCTCATTTCATTGTTTGGAATCATTGGAACAGCACTCCTTTTAGGCTCATTAATTGCAGGGTACACTTACCTAGGATTTAATTGGTCGGGCTTTGGTAAAAAGATGGAAGCAGCCATTGATGATATCAAACAAAATGATATGGTTAATCAAAATGTTGTTGTGGAAAGTGAAGAAGAGTTGCCAACTGAAACAAAACTTAGAAATTGGAACGAGCTAAAGGATGAAGAAGAAATAAAGCTTTCTAAAACACTAAATAATCAATTAGCAAATACGATTGAACCGATTATTGAAGAAGAATTAAAAAGTGAAGAAAGTGATATTACACAAGAATTTGAAATTAATGCGAACGGTAAAATTGAAAAGATTTCAACAAAAGGAGAAATAGATTTAGAGTTAATTGTAGAAAATCAAATACATGCAGAGCCTGAGTTTGTGGCGCCCGTTGTTTCAGAAGAAGCTGTGGCAGATAATGGATTTATTCATGCCAAAGGAGATTACGATCCAAAGGCTGATTTGTCGAGCTATGTTTTTCCTGAAATTGATTTGTTAGAAAAGCACGGAAATGATTCTATCACTATCAATAACGAAGAACTTCAAGCCAACAAGGATCGCATATTAGATACTTTAAAAAACTATAGCATCGAAATAGAAAAAATTAAAGCAACAATTGGTCCCACGGTTACACTCTACGAAATTGTTCCAGCTCCAGGCGTAAGAATATCAAAAATTAAAAACTTAGAGGATGATATTGCCTTAAGCTTGTCGGCTCTAGGAATCAGAATTATAGCACCTATGCCTGGTAAAGGTACAATTGGTATTGAAGTCCCAAATCAAAAGCCAGAAGTGGTAAGTATGAGAAGTATAATCGCTTCCGAGAAATTCCAAAACACCTCTTTCGATTTACCAATAGCTTTAGGTAAAACAATTACCAACGAAACCTTTATTGCCGATTTGGCTAAAATGCCCCATTTATTGATGGCTGGTGCCACTGGGCAAGGTAAGTCAGTTGGATTAAATGCAATTTTGGTTTCATTGCTATACAAAAAACATCCTTCACAAATAAAGTTTGTATTGGTTGACCCCAAAAAGGTTGAATTAACTTTGTTCAATACCATTGAACGTCATTTTTTAGCAAAGTTGCCCAATGCCGAAGAAAGTATAATTACTGATACCAAAAAAGTAATTCATACACTTAATTCATTATGTATATTAATGGATGCTCGTTATGAATTGCTTAAAAATGCAATGGTAAGAAACATTAAAGAGTACAATGCAAAATTCATTAGCCGCAAACTTAACCCTTTGGAAGGTCATCATTTTATGCCGTACATTGTGTTGGTAGTTGATGAGTTTGCCGATTTAATTATGACAGCGGGCAAAGAAGTAGAAATGCCAATTGCCCGTTTAGCACAGTTAGCACGTGCCATAGGTATACATTTAATAATTGCTACCCAAAGACCATCGGTAAATATTATTACAGGTACTATTAAAGCTAATTTCCCTGCACGTATTGCTTTTAGAGTTTCATCAAAAATAGATTCAAGAACTATTTTAGATGCTGGAGGAGCTGAACAGTTGATAGGTAGAGGGGATATGCTTTTGTCTACAGGAAATGATTTAATTAGAATTCAATGCGCCTTTGTAGATACCCCAGAAGTTGATAAAATTACAGAATTCATTGGTGCACAGCGCGCTTATCCTCAACCCTATTTATTGCCCGAATATGTTGATGAAAATGATAGCTCCGAAAAAGAAAGTATTGATTTATCGCAGCGTGATAGCTTTTTTGAAGAAGCCGCCAGAATAATTGTACAACATCAACAAGGTTCAACATCATTAATACAAAGAAGGTTAAAATTAGGCTACAATCGTGCGGGCCGAATTGTTGATCAACTCGAGGCTGCAGGCATCATTGGTCCTTTTGAAGGAAGTAAAGCACGTCAGGTATTAATAAAGGACGAACAAAGTTTGGAACATATTTTGAAGGGCATTTAATTCCTTAGCATTTTAATAGCTAAAATTTGAATTAAACCATTATTGAAAAATAAAGTCTGAATAAAAAATAAAAGTATGAAAAAGATAATATTTGTGATGAGTTTGTTGCTAACAAATTACTCAATAAATGCCCAAGTAGATACCAAAGCCAAAAAAATTTTAGATGATGTTTCTGCTAAAACAAAAACATACTCAACTATTAATGCAGAATTTTCTATTACCATTGAAAATAAAAAAAATAAAACTTCAGATACCCAAATTGGTAAGTTAATACTTAAGGGTAGCAAATATAAACTGGAAGTAAATAATCAAACCATCATTAGCGATAGCAAAACAAGTTGGACAATTTTAAAAGATGCTTCAGAAGTTCAGATAAATAGCATAGAAAGTAAAGAGAAAGAAACAGGTTTGAATCCTTCCAATATTTTTACCATGCACGAAAAAGGTTTTAAATATGAATTTGTGAAAGAAGAAAAGCAAAAAAATGGAGCACTTCATCAAATCATTAAGCTCTATCCAGAAGATGTAAAAAAGAAAAACTATCATACTGCCGTTTTAACCATTAATAAAGAAAAATCGCAAATTGTGAGTCTAAAAATATTAGGTAAAGATGGTACAGATATGACTTATCTTGTAAAAAGTTTTAATGCCAATGCAGCAGTTTCAGAAACTGTATTTGTGTTCAACAATAAAAACTATCCAGGTTACGAGGTTATTGATTTAAGATAAAATACATACAAATTAAACTAAAAATAATTTATGAAAGCAGAAATTATTACCGAGAAAGGAACCATGAAAGTGGAGTTTTTTGAAAATGACGCCCCTTTAACCGTTAAAAATTTTACAGATTTAGCAAAGAAAGGTTTTTATGATGGACTTACCTTTCACCGTGTTATTTCTAATTTTGTGGTTCAAGGAGGCTGTCCAAAAGGTAATGGTAGTGGTGGTCCTGGATATAAGATTAAATGTGAGTTAATTGGCGAAAATCAATATCATGAAAAGGGTGTTTTATCGATGGCACACGCAGGACGTGACACCGGTGGCTCTCAATTTTTTATTGTATTAGATAGAGCTAATACTGCACATCTTGACAGAAATCATACTTGTTTTGGAAAAGTGGTTGAAGGATTAGAAGTAGTCGACAGCATCAGAATGGGCGATCGCATTCAAAAAATTAATATTATTGATTAGTGTTTAATTGATTTCAATCAATAAAATAACAATAGGTGCGCTGGGTCTGATTTTGTTGGGCATTTTTGCAAACTGTGTAAGTTCCAAAAATATTCAGCCGGTCGAAGCAAAAATTATTGACGTATACAGTCAAAAGTATAAAGGCGGGATAAAAGGTACACCTTCAGGTATAAAGTATAAGTTATTTGTTATTGCACCTGCAAATCAGGATGAATTTAAAACAATAGGTTTTTGGGTCGATAATAAATTTGCACCTGCAAAGGCCTTTCGAAATAAAATAGGTGTAAATAAAAGCCAATTTGGCAAAGGTGATACTGTATTAGTGCAGGCTAATTATATGTTAACTTCAAATGGCTATTTATGCAGCGATAGTAGTATAAATGTTGCTATTCCGGCTGGTTATGATGCAAAGGTTGTATTGTTATATCAGGTAAATGATAAACAAAAGTATATTTCGCATAATGAAATTAAATCATTAGCAGAAGAATTAAGACCATGAAGATTTTGACTTGCCTCTATTTTTTATCCAAAAAGCAATCACTGAACTAATGAGTGTTCCAAAAATAAAAGTTCCTATAATTGATTGAATCATATAATACTTTAAGCTAAAGTAGGAACGGGCTTCTTCTATTGCTTTCAAAGGGTCTTTGCCTAACTCAAGGGCATCTAATTTAGCCTTATTTATCATGGTAAATGGCCATTCAGGGTTAATAAATACATAAAAGGCGTAAACAATTGGTATAACCAACACAGTGTTGATAAGGGTTATCCTAAATCCAATACCAAATCCTTTTTGAAAGTCATATTTAGTAATTTTGGCTTGTTTAAATTCCTTAAGCGCAAGCCAAATACCTATGATTGGAATAACAAGGCTAAAGTTAGTTATAATTTTATGCCATTCTAAATATTCATCCTGAAAGCCTAATAATTGCTCGAATGCAATCCAAATTAGTGAAAAAATAGAAATTAAAAATGCATATTTATACTCTAATCCTCTTGTACTTTTCATAAGGCAAAAGTAATTAGTTTTATTAAAAAACAAAATGCTTTCCATGAACTACTCAGTTTTTCTTATCTTGAAACTTTATTTATTACTGAAAATGTTAAAAAGCTTTTTTGAAATATTCAATAAAAATTTATCTTTGACAATAATTAATTGAAATTATGAAGAGAATTATACCATGCATTATCTTATTTTCCTTCTATCTTTTAGAAGTTAAAGCCCAAAGTATAGAATTTAGTGCTGCAAATTTCCCATTAAAGCCAGTTGAACTTTTACAAGCACAAAACGACCTTACAGAGGGTACGAAATTGTTTAAAGAAGGCAGAATTAGATACAAAAGAGCTTTGCCATTATTAGAAAAGGCAAACGAATTTAATCCTAATAATGCTTCTCTGAATTATGATCTTGGCATGTGTTACATGTTTAGTAGTTTTAAAAATAAAGCTAAAATCCATTTCGAAAAGGCTTATGCTTTGGATCCTAAAGTTTCAGATGATATACACTATTGGCTTGGCATGAGTTATCATTTAATGAATAATTGGGATAAGGCAAGATTAGAGTACCAGTTACACAAAGATTTTGTATTGAAGTATAAAACTGAAGAGCAACTTAAGGAAATTGATAAAAGAATTGAAGAAGTTAATATTGGGCAAGAAAGAGTTAAAAAGCCAATAAGAGTAAAAATTGAAAATTTAGGACCTGAAATAAATTCGCCATATACAGATTATGGTCCAGTAATTTCAGCAGAAGAGGATTTATTAATGTTTACAAGCAGAAGACCAGGAACCACCTCTGGGCCAGAAGGAGACAAGGATGAATATATTGATGATTATTGGGAAGATATTTATCAAAGTTTTACTTTTGGAAGTAAATGGACCAAGGCAAAAAATATAGGCCCTCCTGTTAATACGGATATTCATGATGCCACCAACAATCTTTCACCAAGTGGGGAAAAGCTGCTTATCAATATTGATGATCAGGGGCAAGGTGATATCTACGAATGCGATTTAGTGAATCTTCAATGGAGCAAACCTTCAAAATTCAGAGAACCTATCAATACAAAATACCATGAAAGCTCTGCAACTATTAGCAAAGGGCTCGATACAATGTATTTTATAAGTGAAAGACCGGGAGGTTATGGTAAAAGAGACATTTATATGGCGGTGAAGGATCCAAAAAATAATAAGTGGGGAGCTATAGCAAATGCTGGGCCTGTTCTAAATACAGAATACGATGAAGAAGGAGTATTTTTAATGCCTGATGGCAAAACAATTTACTTTAGTTCTAGAGGACATACTTCAATGGGTGGTTTTGATATTTTTAAATCAACAAAAGTGAACGGCCAATGGGGTAAACCAGAAAATATAGGTTATCCTATCAATACAAGCGATGACGATGTGTTTTTTGTAATTTCAGCGAACGGATTACATGGTTATTATGCGTCTTATAAAAATGATGGGTTTGGAGAAAAAGATATTTATTTAATTAACTTTCTTGATTCAGATACTCAAGATGACTCTTTAGCAGTTAAACCCCAAGAAGGACCATTGGTAATAAAAGGGACAAAAACAGCTACAAGTGCTTTGTTAAAAGGATTAGTGGTTGATCAATATAACCAGAGTCCTATTGAAAATGCAACCATTGAATTGATTAATACCGAGTCGAACGAAATCATAGAAAAGTTTACCACAGAAGAACTTTCAGGCTATTATGGAGTATGGGTACCTTCAGATAAGGTGTTAATTGCAACCATTTCTGCGCCAAGTTACAAATCAAAAATGGATACCATTAAAGTCCCTAAGTCCAACGGTGATTTACAAATTGACAAAAATTTTGCAATTGTAACTAAAAGTGATGTTACGGCTATCATTAAGGGGAAAGTATTTGATCCAGTGAGTATGAAACCACTTGTTTCTACTTTAAAAATTATTGACAATATTTCTTCTGCCGAGCTAGTTTCTATTAACACAAATACTGATGGATACTACGAAGTTGCAGTGCCAACAGGTAAAAAATATGAAATCATTACAAAATCGTTTGATTACCAAACAGCCTATGAAAATGTGAATGTACCGGTTTCTCAAAAAAATCAAGAAATTGTAAAAGATTTTCCACTCAATAACCTTGCTGTAGGATCTAAAATTATTTTAAAAAATATATTCTATGATTTTGATAAAGCCACTTTAAGATCGCAATCTATTATAGAACTTGATCATCTTATACAATTACTCAAAGATTATCCCAATATGCGCATAGAACTTTCAAGTCACACAGATAACAAAGGCACGGCAGATTATAATGTATATCTTTCTAATGCCAGATCCAAATCATGTGTTGATTATCTAATTACTAAAGGGATTAGCAAAAATAGGTTAGAATATAGAGGGTATGGATTAACGCAACCCATTGCGACCA
>JBILPB010000266.1:0-2948 GCA_044374175.1 Bacteroidia bacterium
CTTTTTCATGCAGTAAGAGGATTTATTTTTCAAGGCCGACTTTTAGTTATTCATTTAATTGTAATTGTGGGACGTGCAAAGATTTTTGGAATTAACCCAACAATGCATCATTGGACGGTTTTCTTGTTTGGCCTAAGTACTGCATTTTTTATTTATAAGATATTTGTAAAAGCTTCCTTTTCTAAAATTAATTCCTACCTGGGTGCTTTAATATACATTTCTGGATATACCTATGCTGAAATTTTTTTTCGTTTGAGCTCAGGTGAATGTACAGGTAATTTATTTTTGGTGATTGCTATTTACTTTGTTGTTTCCTTTTTTAAGAATCAAAAAAATGGTCATATCTATTGGAGTATCATATTTGGTTTTATAGCTGCACTTTCCAAAGAAAGTTATGTTATTTTATTTCCATTAATATTTGGTATCCCTTTTTTATTTCTTGATGTAAATCAATGGAAATCATTCATTATCCAAAATATTAAAAATGTTTACATTATTGCTATTTCGTTTTTAATTTTAGTTCTCAGTTTGTATCTTACAATCAAAAGCTCAGGTATCGTTTTTAGTTATGGTAAACCTTTGTCTACGTTCGACACTATTGTAAACAACACCTTATGGATTTTTAAGTGGTTTATCGTTTTTATGCCTTTGGTGATTATTGCCTCCTTTGACTTTGTGCGTAAAAATAATATTCGTTCTATTGTTCCAATCTTAATTTTTAGTGCAGGTTGGATTATTTCTCAATTAGTGGTTTACAATAAAGTAATCATTTCCTTTTCCCAAGGACGCTATATGATGCCGGCAGGACTCATATTTATATTTTTAATTGTAATTTCCTTAGAGCACTTTAAACAATATTCAAAAGGATATTGGTTAGCGTTTGTTTTGGTTTTTGCCTTAATAATTAGAAATAGTAAAATAGTATATATTAATGCCAACGAGTTCAACGCCCGTGCCACTGCTTTCAATATTTTAATTGATAAATTAGTTGCAACAAAACCAGATAAAATAGCTGTATACGGGGGAGTGGAGTTTTTTCAATCTATAAACACTCATTTTAAGTATAAAAGTTATTCACCTCAGTTTATTACCACACCTGTTGTTTATAAAGAGGACTTCTTTAACGAATACAATGATGTGGATTACAAAAATAAGTTGCAAAAAGACCTTAATGAACGGCATCAATTTAAAACGCTATTAGATCTCAAGGTCGACTCAACAGTGCATATAATGATACCAGCAGAACCAGAAGAATACTTGCCCGTTAATTATGATGAAATTATGAAAACATTTACCAAGGTAGAAAAGGTAACAGTTAAGTTTTCTAATCCTGGCTTTGGCGATTTATTAAAAAAAGATTTTTGGATAGGAAACCTCATGAATTCTGAGCGTTCTTACTTGGTTTTTACAAAATAAGTGATAATAATTCTGCATTTTAATTTTCCATTTGACTAACCCTTTTTATCAATTTATTTCAAATAAAGCATTAAGCCTAGGCTCAATTTTTCACTTGTTGAACACTACCAATTTGCTTATTGCTTTTGTTTTATTAATTTTGAAACCTACTTTTTAAATGAATGAGGTTAAGCATAGTTAGTCCGGTATATCGAGCAGAGCATATTTTAGAGGAATTGGTTGATAGAATAGAACAAGCTGTTCTTAAAATAACCAACGATTTTGAAGTTATTCTCGTTGAAGATGCAGGTCCTGATAATAGTTGGTTAAAAATTGAAGAAATTGCTGCTAAAAAGCCTTTCGTTAAAGGAATTAAATTAAGCCGGAATTTTGGTCAGCATTACGCCATTTCAGCGGGTATTGATCATTGTAATGGCGATTGGGTGGTGGTAATGGATTGCGATTTGCAAGACCAGCCTGAAGAGATACAGAAGATGCTAAACGAAGCGGAAAAAGGGTTTGATATTGTTTATGGTAGAAGGCATCAAAGAAAGGATAGTTTTTTAAAAAAGCTTTCTTCAAAGCTCTTCCATAAAGTTTTAGGATATCTCACAGGCTTAGAGTTTGACCCCACTGTAGCCAATTTTGGTGTTTACAGTAAAAAGGTTATCCATAACCTAAAGTTTATTCAAGATAAAATAAGATTTTTTCCTACAATGGTTAAATGGGTGGGTTTTAAATCTTCAAGTGTAAATATCGAGCATGCTAGTAGAGCCGAAGGTAAATCTACTTACAGTTTTAAAAAGCTAACCAAACTTGCGCTAGATATTATACTTGCCAACTCAGATAAGCCGATGCGTTTAACAGTACGACTTGGTTTTTATGTGGCTTGCTTTGCTATTTTATTTGGTATCTATGTGTTTTTTAGAGCCATATTTTTTGGATTTGCTGTAACAGGCTATGCTAGTATCATTTTTTCAATTTGGTTTTTGTCTGGTTTAATATTGGCAACTTTAGGAATTGTAGGGCTTTACATTGGAAAAATATTTGAAGGTGTAAAAAATAGACCAGTTTATATTATCGAGAAAGAAATCAATTAAAAATGCATCAAATTCAACCTTTAGATTGGGATACAAATTTTTTTGGATACAAGATTGGAAAACTGCATTTGCCCCATGAAACAATTATCAATACCGAACTTTTAAACTCAACTGATTTTGATTTAGTATATATTTTTGCAGAACAAATTATTGATGAGGAGCACCTTAAATTGGTAAACGCCAATTTATATGATATCAAAATAGAATTTATACAAAATATTAAAACAAGTTTAGAAATGTTACCTCAAACGGAAACGATTGGGAACCATGAAGTTGAAATAAAACAAATCACAGAACTATCTGATAATTTATTGTATTTGGTGCTCGAAAGTGGTGTTTATTCCAGATTTAAATTGGATAAGAATTTTAAAAACAAGGAGTTCGAAAGACTTTATAGAGCCTGGATAGAAAAAACACTAATTGATAAAGATGCTGAGGTAATAGGAGCTTATA
>JBILPB010000267.1:0-2947 GCA_044374175.1 Bacteroidia bacterium
ATTTACTTGATATATTTTTTACCTTTGTAGGAGATAAATGTATCTTTTATGAAAAATATGCTCCTGTTAATAGACTTTTCACCAATGTCTAATTTGGTGATAAAGCAAGCTCTAATTCTTGCTAAATTAAATTACAATAAAATTATTTTTTGTCATGTTTCAAATTCAAATGCAGAAAATAAAATTAATGAAATAAATGAAAGTTTTAAACCTTTCCTCGATAAAGCCAGTGACGCAGGGGTACCTTATCAAATCTATATACCCTCGGGCAATTTAGTCGAAGGTGTGCAAGCAGCAATGCTTAAATTTAATTCCGATATTGTGGTAGCAGGAACACATGGCAAACAAGGCATTTTGCAACATTTGTTCGGGTCTAAAATTTTCAATTTAATTCAGGAGGTAAATTCTCCATTTTTGGTATTAAATAAGGAATCAAAAGTGGTAGAGGATGGATTTAAGAATGTACTCGTCCCAGTTTCGCATCATACCACCTATTTAAAAATGCTTGAAAAAACCACGCAACTACTAGCAATAAATGGAAAAATCATCATTTTTGCCATTGTTAAATATGGATTACTGCTTGATCGTGAAGTGAAGATTAACGTTAAAACAGCACAACAGTTTTTAAATTCGAAAGGGATTGAAAACGAATATTTAGAAATAGTTTCTGATCAATACACTAAAGGATATTCACAAGAGACTTTGAAATATATTAAAGATCAAGAAATTGATTTAATAACAATTTTTACAAAGGTTTCAGACAAGAAAGCTTCCTTTGCGCTGACGGACAAAGAAAATATTATCCTCAATGACATAGGAATAACAGTACTTTGTGTGGACTGCTAATTTCATTAGCTAATTAAAATACCAAATTAATTTCCATCAGCCTAATCGGCTAATCGGCTAATCAGCTAATTAATTTTCATCAGCTCATCAACCCATTAGCTAATTAAAAATATTTACCTTTGCACCTCAAAATTTATAAAAATATATCCCATGTCAACAGGCTTTTTTAATGTTCCAATTGCAATAAACGAACCCGTAAAAAATTACGCGCCCAACTCACCAGAGCGCAAGCAATTACAAGATACTATAGCGGCTATGCGCGCACAACAAATGGATATTCCAATGTACATTGGAAACCAGGAAGTACGCACCAACGATAAAGCAGTTTTAACTTCACCACACGATCATCAGCATGTTTTAGGCCATTATCATAAAGGCAATAAAACGCATGTAGCACAAGCCATAGATGCAGCATTAGCTGCACGCGAAAATTGGGTAAACATGAGTTGGGAGCAACGTGCTGCTATTTTCTTAAAAGCCGCAGAACTTGCTGCGGGGCCATTCAGAATGAAATTGAATGCAGCTACCATGATGGGCCAAAGTAAAAATGTTTACCAAGCCGAAATCGATGCAGCCTGCGAGTTTACCGACTTCTTGCGCTTTAACGTGCAATACATGACCGAGATTTATAAGCAACAACCTATTTCTTCTCCAGGTGTTTGGAATCGTGTTGAACAGCGCCCTTTAGAAGGTTTTGTATTTGCTTTAACACCATTTAATTTTACTGCCATTGCAGGCAATTTACCTTCAAGCGCAGCGTTAATGGGCAATGTAGTGGTTTGGAAACCAGCCAATACACAAATTTATGCTGCCAATGTGTTAATGCAATTGTTCAAAGCAGCTGGCGTTCCCGATGGAGTAATCAATTTAGTGTATGTTTCAGGCCCCGATGCTGGCGATGTAATTTTTAAACATCCCGATTTTGCAGGTATTCATTTTACAGGTTCTACCAGTGTATTTCAAGACATTTGGAAATCAATAGGTAACAATATTCATCTTTATAAAAGTTACCCACGCATAGTGGGCGAAACAGGTGGTAAAGATTTTATCATGGCACATCCAACAGCCGATATTAAAACAGTTTCAACAGCCCTTTCGCGTGGTGCTTTCGAGTATCAAGGTCAAAAATGTAGTGCTGCTTCAAGAGCTTATGTGCCTTCTAACATTTGGCCAGAAGTTAAAGCACAACTGCAAGCCGATTTAAAGTCCTTTAAAATGGGACCAACAGAGGACTTCAGCAATTTTATTAATGCCGTTATTGACGAAAAATCTTTTGATAAATTGGCCAAGTTTATTGATGCCGCCAAACAAGATAAAAATGTAGAAATTGTTGCTGGTGGAAATTACGATAAAAGCAAAGGCTGGTTTATTGAACCTACGGTGATTGTAACCAAAGACCCGTATTACGTAACCATGTGCGAAGAACTATTTGGCCCAATCCTTACCATTTTTGTGTACAACGAAAACGAGTTCGAAGCCACTTTAGATATCGTAGACAAAACATCAGTATATGCTTTAACTGGCGCCATCATTGCGCAAGACCGTTATGCCATTGATTTGGCGACAAAAAAATTAAACCACAGTGCAGGTAATTTTTATATTAACGATAAATGTACAGGTGCAGTTGTGGGTCAGCAACCTTTTGGTGGCGCACGAGGCAGTGGCACCAACGATAAAGCAGGAAGTATGATTAACTTATTACGCTGGGTTTCTCCACGCACAATTAAAGAAACATTTGTGCCGGCTACTGATTATAGATATCCGTTTTTAGACTAGTTTGGATGATGAGCTGATTAGCTGATGATGTAGGTTTCAATTTAATTGGGGCAAGTTTTTAATTTGCAGAAAATGCAAATTAAAAACCGCGCTGTCCGTGGTGCGCGGCACCTTACTTCCATCGCTCTTGCAAGCATATCTTGTTGGTTGGTGGCGGAACACCAACCAATGGAGTAAATTTGGGCAGGTTTTTATTATGCAGAAATGCAAATTAAATGGAGTTAAGGTAATAGCTTAATTAATTCTTGGACACAAAATTAAGTAATAACTTTAAATTTGTGTTATGAGTTTACATCGAAAAAAATGGAGTAAAAAAGATAAAGAA
>JBILPB010000106.1:0-11356 GCA_044374175.1 Bacteroidia bacterium
TGGCACATCACCAATTTTTACTTCGCGTGTTACAAATCGTGAATAACTTGTTAGGCTGTTACAATACTTGTCTTTTAATTCCATAATGGGTATTTGGAGTTTTTTAAAATTCTAAAACAAAAACATTGTTAATAAGTTCAACTTAATATTAATTGAAAATGCGCAATTCATTACCATTAAAGCTCACCTGATAGGCTTGTAAAGGTGCACTAGCAGGACTTTTTACAACAGAACCATCAGTCAAAACAAATTCCGACATACAACAACTATCTATAGCCGTTATTTGTGATGAGGTTACTTCTACTTGACCACAAGTATTTTCAGTATCATAGGTACAATGTCTATCATAGGCCACAAATTCCTCGTTGGAGCGCCTGTAAACAATTATTCCTCTTGATCCACCATTCAAATAAACCCAACCTCCAGGGGTATTAATCCTGTTAAAATTTGGGTCCGATGGGTAAATATATATATTAACTGGAATGTAAGGTATTACCGTATTCTTGCGCTTTTTACAGCCCCAATGAATGAGGGTAAAAAGCACTAAAACCAAACTAATAATTCTGATAAAAGATACAGCTTTCATATGTGTTGCAAAGGTAATACAAAAATAATTTTATACGGCAGGCAACATTAATTAACATATATCCCTCTTGTATGTTAAATGGAGAATGAGCAAAATCCATTTAAAACTTATAAAGATGTGCCAACTATTTTTTGTTTATTTGGAAAATTTAAATTCTTTCAGTTATGAAAAAGTTATGTTTTCTATTATTGCTCTTCATTTGTCCGGTATTTATTACCCTAAGTAAGGCCCAGACCAGCGAGCCAGAGAGTAGCAGATCAAAAAAAGAACAACAAGCATTTGATGCAAAAGAAAAAAAAAGAATAAAATCTGACGAAGCTGGAAGAAAAAGACATCAAAAAATTCAAACAAAAAAAACCAGAAAACGTATGAAAGAATCAAAGAAGAAATCGAGACGTGTAAATGAGCCCAAAAAAGAATTTTTCTTGTTTCGTTTATTTAAAAAATAGTGCTTTTTTGGCTTTTTATGCAAAATTATATTAAAAATTAATCGGCAATTTCATTAATTTTATTGTATGAAACATACTGAATAACAGGGTTTAGAGAAAATAATTTAAAAAACACATTTGTTAAATTTGGAAAAAAAAATAATTATTACATATCTTTACCCGCTTTGAAAAGCGATGTTAATCTAACACAATAATAACATTATGATAAGGAAAATCTACTTAACCTTTGTGATGGTAATGGGATCTCTGGCTTGTGCACTCGCACAGGGAGGAGCTGTAAAAGTTACCGTAGTTGATGGAACAACTAAAGAAACCGTACCATTTGCAACTGTGGTGGTAATGGCTGGTAGCCAGCAGGTTGCCGCTGCTGCCGCTACTATTGATGGCGAAGCGCTAATTAAACCAATCCAGCCTGGAGTTTACAACATTAAAGTTAGCTATACGGGTTATGCTGGTATAGAAATTACAAATGTAAATATCATTGATGCTAAGACTGCGTATGTTACCGCTACCATTTTACCAGGTGTTGAACTGAAGGTTTTTGAAAAGGTTGGTTATTCTGTGCCACTCATCGACCCGAATGCAAGTACCTCCAAAACGGTTACTAAAAAGGACTACGATAAAATGGCAACAAAAAACATTAATTCAGTAGTTGCTCAGTCAGCTGGTGTTGCGCAGGTGGATGAGGGCGATGCAGTAAATATTCGTGGTGGTCGTTCAGAATCTTCAGAAACCTTTATTGATGGAATGCGTGTAATTGGATCGGCTGGATTACCTCAATCTAGTATTGAACAAGTATCCGTTATTACAGGTGGTGTTCCTGCTTCATTTGGTGATGCAACCTCAGGTATCGTAAACATTACCACAAGAGGTCCTCAAAGCACTTATTTTGGAGGGGTAGAAGCCATTAGCTCAGAATTAACAGATAAATTTGGCTATAACTTCTTAGGATTCTCTGTGGGTGGCCCAATTTTAACTAAAAAAGATTCACTAGGGAATAAAAAAGCAATTTTAGGTTTTATTGTTTCAGGTGAAATTTCTACAGAGAGAGACCCTGATCCTTCTGCTATTGGGATGTGGAAAGTGAAAGACGATGTAATGGCTGATTTAGAAAAAAACCCTTTACAGTTCAACCCGAATGGAAGTTTTACTTTGGTGCAAAGTTCGCAATTTGTGACTAAGGCCGATTTAGAGCAAATAAAAGCCAAACAAAATGTTCGTTCTAATTTTGTTCGTTTAAATGGAAAAATAGATTTTAAACCTACAGACAATTTCAATGTAACTTTTGGAGGTTCGGTAGATTACAACAATAGACATGACTTTATTTATGAATATGCTTTATTCAATCCTGTAAATAACTCTCAATCAATTGATAAAACCTGGAGGGTTTACGGTCGTTTAACACAAAAATTTAGCTCGGCTTCCGATGGCAAAGAAGATAAAAGTGCAGCAAACTTAAAAAATGCTTTTTATACTTTACAAGCTTCCTATACCAAAGTAAAAAATATCGAACAAGATGATAATCATAAACAGAATTATTTTGACTACGGATATTTAGGGCAGTTTAAAACGCACAAGCAAAGAATTTATGCGTTCGAACAAGCAAGACAGGCTTTCGTACAAAATGGTTGGCAAGATACCTTGGTAACCTTTACACCAGACACAATTAGAAACCCAACAGGGGCTGCTTTTACATCTAATTATTATGATTTACAAGGAGATGATCCTTCTTTTGTTTATGATAATATTAACAGAATTCAAGCAAATGGAGGGTTAATCAATGGCGATAGACCTATTAATGTAAATGGTTTATGGTTTAATACAGGACGTCAATCTGGTGGTTATATTGTTGAAAATAATAGCCAGTTTAGGGTAAACACGAGTTTTTCTGCCGATGTTAAAAATCATGCCTTACAAGTTGGTTTTGAATATGAGCAACGTTCAGATAGTAGATATGCTATAGGTCCAATTGGATTATGGGGCTTAATGTTCCAATTAGCTAACAAAGCAATAACAGATATTGATTTAACAAAACCATCATACATCACTGGAGGTACATACGATACCATTAATTACGAGAGAGGTTATAATGCAAATGAAGAATCTCAATTTTCAAAAAGCTTCCGTAAAAAATTTAATTATGCAAATAACGAATGGGTTGACATTCATAATATGAAGCCAGAAGATTTTTCACTTGACATGTTTAGCGCTGATGATTTATTGAACAATGGTAATTCTTATGTAAACTATTACGGATATGATTATTTAGGCAATAAAACAACTAATGTTGCATTTGAGGATTTCTTTACCCAAAAGGATGCCAACGGAAACTTAACCCGCCCAGTTGGTTCTTTTAATCCAATTTACATGGCAGGTTACATTCAAGATAGATTCGATTTTAAAGATTTAAAGTTTAATGTTGGTTTAAGAATTGATCGTTTTGATGCTAATCAAAAGGTTTTAAAAGATCCATTTTCATTGTATGGAACCCGCACAGCAGGAGATGTTACTGAAATAAATGGAGCAACTGTAACACATCCAAGTAATATAGGTAGCGATTACGTTGTATATGTAAATAGCATTACCGATCCTACACAAATTGTAGGCTATAGAAATAACAACAGATGGTATAACACCGAAGGTGTTGAGGTGGTTGACCCAAGAATACTAGCTCAACAAACCTCAAATGGACAGTTAACACCCTATTTAATTAATGCTAAAGATGGTGCAACTGACGATAGTAACACAGGAATTAGATCTAGTTCATTTGACCCTAAAAACTCATTTGTTGATTATGACCCACAAGTTAACTTTATGCCACGTGTGGCCTTTTCATTCCCCATTTCAGACATGGCAAATTTCTTTGCTCATTATGATGTGTTAACGCAACGTCCGCCTTCAAGATTACGAATGAACATTTTCGATTACTATTTTATGGATATCAATACTGGAGGAATATTAAATAATCCTAATTTGAAACCTGAAAGAACTGTTGATTATGAATTAGGTTTTACACAAGTATTAAATGAACAACAAAATTCAGCCTTAACATTGTCTGCTTTTTATCGCGAACTAAAAAATCAAATTCAAATTACCCGTTTTTCTTATGCTTATCCTGTATCCTATACATCATATGGAAATATAGATTTTGGAACGGTAACTGGGTTTTCAGTAGCGTATGATTTAAGGAGAACTAACAATGTTACCATGAATGCTAACTATACCCTATCGTTTGCCAATGGTACAGGTTCATCTGATGATGATGCACAGAATATCATTTCAAACTCTACACAACCAAACTTAAGAAATACGGTGCCGCTTTCTTTTGACCAACGCCATAATATTGTAGCCAATGTAGATTATAGCTACGGAGATGGAAAAGATTATAATGGTCCAGTGTTAAATGGCAAAAAAATATTTGCAAATGCAGGTGCTAATTTAACTTTCCGCGCTACTTCTGGTACACCATACAGTCGTCAGGGTAACATTTCACAAGAAGGTGCAATTGGATTGTCAAAAATATCAATTCTTTCAGGCAGTTTAAATGGTTCTCGTTTACCATTTCAATACCGTTTCGATATGAGAGTGCAAAAGTCTTTCCCAATAACTTTTGGTAAGAAAGGTGGTGAAGAAGGTGAGGAAAGCAAAGCTGGAAGGAAAGGAAATTTAAACATTTACTTACAAGTATTGAATGTATTAAATGCAAAGAATATAATTAGCGTTTATCGTGCAACTGGTAATCCAGAAGATGATGGTTACTTAACAGATGCAGCTTCTCAATCAATTATCAACGCTTATCCAAGCCCTACTGCATTTGTTGATCAATACAGTATTAAAATAAATAACCCAAATAACTATTCACTTCCTCGTAGAATGAGAATAGGTGTAACTTTAGACTTTTAATAACAATAAATATGTTGGCACATCGTATTGTTAAACAAATAAATAACAACAAAATGAAAAGAACGAAAACATTGCTGGCCCTAACACTCTCGTTAAGTGTTTCAGTAATTTCAGCAAAAGAAAATGTTGGTATGTCTGGTGGTAAAGTTGGTGCGGCTAATGCAACCTCTGCCGCTTGTACCCCTGCAACAGCTAGAGCAGATTTAAATATTAATAACATACGTGCCTTAATTATGAGCGGTGGCGATATGTGGTGGGATCAGGGTTTAGGAGTGCCTCGTTATGAGGTGCCTAAAGGTTCTGGTAAGCACTCCTACTTTGCTGCAGCGCTTTGGATTGGTGGTCTTGATCAAGGTGGTCAGTTGAGAACAGCAGCTCAAACTTATCGCCAAACGGGTAACGATTTTTGGCCAGGAGCGCTTGATGTTACCAATGCATCTATTGATGGCCCTGGTTGTGCTAAATGGGATAAAATGTATCAAATCTCACGTCAAGCAGTAGCAGATTATGCAGCCTATTTAGCATCTCCAAACGATTTTCCTGGTTATGAAATTCCTGCGAGCATTTTAGAATATCCCGGCAATGGTGATGTAAGTTTAAATGAAGATTTGACAATTGCCCCTTTTTGGGACATCAATGCTGATGGATTGTATCGTCCAGAAGATGGTGATTATCCAAAGTATGATATTTTTAATACAGCTTCTTCTGGTGGTGGTTGCTCTAACTTCTTATTTGGGGATCAAACTTTGTTTTGGGTATTTAACGACAAAGGAAATATTCATAGTGAATCTGGCGGACAGCCGATGGGACTTGAAATTAGAGCACAAGCTTTTGCTTTTGCTACCAATGATGAAATTAATGATATGACATTTTATCAATATCAAATTATCAACAGAAGCAATGTAACCATTTCGAACACTTATTTTGGAAGTTGGAATGACCCAGATTTAGGGCAGTATGATGACGATTTTGTAGGCTGTGATGTTCAAAACGGATTGGGTTTCTGCTATAATAGTGATGATCAAGATGGATCTGGTTCAGGAAACAGTTATGGCGATAAGCCTCCTTGTTCTGCTGTTGACTTTTTTAAAGGTCCAAAGGCTGACCCGTTTTATATTAATGGCGCTTTATCTGATGTTCCGGCAGATTCAACTATTAGTGGTGCTGGTTATGGTGATGGTATCATTGGTAACGAGACTCTAGGAATGGAGTATTTCATGATTTTCAAGAATGATCAATCTGCGCAAGGGAATCCTTCTCAGGCAACACATTTCTACAATTATTTGCAATCTAAATGGAAAGATGGAACCAACTTAACTTATGGTGGGTCTGGCTATGGTGGTTCAGTAAGTGCTACTTGTAAATTTGGTTTCCCTTGGACCTCTGATAGCGCTTTTGCAAATGTTGATTGGCAGTGTAGCGAAGCTGCAGATTGGAGATTTATTCACTCGGCTGGACCATTTACATTAAAACCAGGAGCAGTAAATTTTGTGACTACAGGTTGTGTTTGGGCACAGGCTCAATCAGGTGGTGCGAAGGCTTCAGTTGAATTAGTAAGAGTAGCTGATAAAAAAGCACAAGCGTTATTTGATAATTGTTTTGCTGTATTGGAAGGGCCACGTGCGCCCGATCTAACGATACAAGAGTTAAACAATCAGTTGTTGCTTTATATTTCTAATCCTAATGTTATTACTTTTAACAACAGAAATGAGCGCTATGAAGAACTTGACCCATTAATTCCTGCGCTTCCTGGATTCGATAAAACATATAATTTTGAAGGCTATTTGATTTATCAGGTTAAAGATGCTACCGTTACTGCTTCTGAAACGGATTTAAAAGATCCTTCTAAGGCTAGACTAGCAGCACAATGCGATGTTAAAAATGAACACGGCCAATTGGTAAACTTTACTTTTAATCCTGGATTAAATGCTAACGAACCAATTTTAAAGAATCCTACAATTAACGGCTACAATAAAGGCGTGAAGCATTCATTTAAAATGACTGAAGATAAGTTTGCAACTGGAACAGATAAAAAGTTGGTAAATCATAAAACTTATTACTACTTGGCTATTGCTTATGGTGCAAATAATTTTAAAACATATAACCAAACAGATCCTTCTACATTCGATGGTCAAAAGAAACCGTATATCTCAGGCGCTAAAAATGCCAAAGGTCAAAGTGTCTCACCCGTAGCTGGTATCCCTCATATCACTTCTCCGGAAAATGGAGGTACTACTTTACAGAGCGGTTATGGTGATGGTCCACAAATAAAAAGAGTTGAAGGCCAAGGTAGTGGATATCAAAATCTTGATCTTACAGAGAGTACAATTGCTGAGATATTAGCCAATGGAAAAGTTGACCAACCGGTTTACAAAAGTGGCAGAGGTCCAATTGATGTTAAAGTAATAGATCCTTTAAATGTACCTGATGGTGAGTTTAAACTTAAATTTGTAAGTCATGCACTTATTCCAAAAATAAGTTTGCAAGGAGGTTCAATCGACTCATTAACAGCTATCAGAAGAAACAGGACTACAGCCCCTTTTAATACAGAGTACACTTATGCTAATGTTCCTTTAAACTCATCTGTTTTTGCAATACAAGGCTTGCTTAATGACTCTACTTATCAAATCAGAAGGGTGAAGAATATTTTAACTGCTGTTGATACAGCAGCTTGGGTATTAACTAATATTGTTACAAATGATTCTGTATCATCAGATACTTGTATTAATATTGAAAATGAAAAATTAATACTTGACTGGGGATTATCAGTGCGCATTGCTAAGGGCGTTTCGCCAACGGTAAATATGACCGACAATCAAAATGGTTACATTTCAAGTGAGTATGAATTAGAAGACCCTACTAAACCATGGTTATTCTTCTTTCCTGACCAAGATGGTCAAACTGCATTAAATTGGATTCGTAGTGGAACCCAGACTTATCCTGATGCTGTTGAGTATAACCCAGATAATGCACCGCCTGTAGAAATTACTTTTCCAGGAAATGACTTTCCAGGTTTAGATGATGGACAATATTTTGAAGATGTTTTTGACGGCTCATGGGCGCCATATATTTTAACCTCCAGTGAATGGAATGGAGTAGCTTGGAGTAACTCCTTCTTTAGCCCGCCAGGTAGAAAAAAAGATATTCTAAAAAACTTAAGAAGTGTTGATATTGTATTTACTAAAGACAAGTCTAAATGGACAAGATGTCCTGTTTTAGAATTGCAAGATAATCCTGCATTGGCAGAGGGAGGTGCAGTGAAAATGGACTTAAGAAAATCACCTTCTAAAGGTCAAGATGGTAAGGAAGATGGAACTGGAACAGGTATGAGTTGGTTCCCTGGCTATGCAATTAGTGTTGAAACTGGAGAAAGATTAAATATGGCTTTTGGTGAAGATTCATGGTTGGTGGGTGATAATGGTAGAGACATGATTTGGAATCCATCGTCTACTTTTTTTGATAATTTCTCTGATCTTACTTTTGAAGGTGTTAGGCTTGGCGGGAAACATGTTATTTATGTATTTGGCCACTCAGCAAATACCGCTGATGACATGCCATATTATGACAGCGGTGCTTTTATAAAAAATAAACTAAGCTCCAACTTAATACCTGATAAACAAGCGGTATATAAAGATTGTATGTGGGCTGGTATACCAATTACTATATCTGGTACTGAATTGTTGTCGACAGAAATCAAGCTTAAAATTAGAGTTTCAAGACCTTACGGCAGATACTTTTCTGGAAACCCATTCGTTAATTTAGCCTACGATCCTTTGGCTCCACAATTAGAAAGCAGTGTAGCGCAAAATGCAAATTTCCCGCTCTATTCATTTGGAACTGGTGATTTGGCGACCATTAAAGGAGGTGCAGATGTTTCAAAAAATGCACTTGATTTAATTAATGTGGTTCCAAATCCATATTTCTCTTACTCAGCTTATGAGTCCAATACTTTAGATAATATTGTTAAAATTACCAACCTTCCTCAAAATTGTGTCATAAGCATTTATACAGTAAATGGCACACTCATTAGAAGATTTCAAAAGGATGACTCAAAAACTTCGTTGGATTGGGATTTAAAAAACCAAAGAAATGTGCCAATAGCAAGCGGTCTTTATTTGATTCATGTAAATGTACCAGATGTTGGTGAAAAAATAGTTAAGTTCTTTGGAACATTGCGTCCAATAGATTTAGATCAGTTTTAATAAAATTAAATAAAAGTATTGTTATGATATCAAACAATCGTTTAAGGTTTAAGACATTTGCTGCAAGTATTGTGCTAGCGAGCACAGTGATGGCTGGTAATGCAGACCGCGCTGGTCAAGCTGGCGGAACACAGCTACTCATCAATCCTTTTGTTAGAAGCTCAGGTTGGGGAAGCTCAAATTCAGCCTCAGTAATGGGCTTGGAGGCTCAATATTTAAATGTGGCTGGCGTAGCACATACCGAAAAAACCGAAATTCTTGCTGCACGCACTAACTGGTTAGTTGGAACGGGAATAAACATCAATTCTTTTGGATTTAGCCAAAAACTAGGAAATGCTAGTGCACTAGCTTTTGGGGTAATGGCGATGGATTTTGGCGACATTAACGTTACCACAGTTGAACAGCCAGAGGGAAATATTGGTACCTTCAAACCTCAGTTTCTTAACATGAACTTAAGTTATGCTAAGGAGTTCTCAAATAGTATTTTTGGAGGAATTAATGTAAAAGTTATTTCTGAAAATATTGCTAATTTAAGAGCAAGCGGTGTATGCTTCGATGGAGGTATTCAATATGTAACTAGCTTTGGGAAAGACAAGGAATTGAAAAGAAAAAATGTTCATTTTGGTATCTCTCTTAAAAATGTTGGTCCACAGGTGAAATATCAAGGCGATGGTTTATCTGCGAAAGCCAACTTAACCGCTACGGGTGCTGCTCAAACATTAGAATTTAGGTCTCAAGCTTATGATTTACCTTCATTAGTTAATATTGGTGCATCTTATGATTATTACTTGAGCAAAGAAAACAACAACCAAAGAATTACTGCAGCTTTAAATTTTACGTCTAATTCATTTACTCAAGATCAATTTAATATTGGTTTTGAATATGGGTTTAAAGAAATGTTTATGCTTAGAGCTGGAATGGTTTATGAAAAAGGAATCTTTAATGCTGATGAACGTTTAACCGCTTTAACTGGTCCAACAGCTGGATTTTCTGCTGATATACCTTTAAAAAAGGATAGCAAGCGTAAATTCGGGGTAGAATATGCTTACCGTACTACAAATCCTTTTGCAGGAGTGCATTCTATTGGTTTGCGATTAAAATTGTAATTCATATCTTTATCATCTTATTAAAAAAGAGTCCCGGTTGAAAAACTGGGATTCTTTCATTTTATATACAGCAGTCAACATTTAGAAAATATGTCACAAATAGCTTACGTTACCGAAGAAGGACTCCGTAAATTAAAAGAAGAACTTCATTTCCTTAAAACTAAAGAAAGGCCAAGTATTTCTAATCAAATTGCAGAAGCAAGAGACAAAGGAGATTTGTCTGAAAATGCCGAGTATGATGCTGCAAAAGAGGCACAGGGTTTATTAGAGCTTAAAATATCAAAATTAGAAGATACAGTAAGCAATGCCAGAATCATTGATGAATCAAAGCTTGATGCAAGTAAAGTATTAATTTTAAGTAAAGTAAAACTAAGAAACTTAGCCAATAAAGCAGAGCTCACTTACACCTTGGTGCCGGAACAAGAAGCCGATTTAAAAACAGGCAGAATATCTGTTGATTCGCCCATTGGAAAAGGGTTATTAGGGAAAAAAGTTGGTGAATTAGCAGAAATTAAAGTTCCCTCTGGAATGATTATGAAATTCGAAATTTTAGAAGTTAATAGAGATTAAAATGGCAAGTATTTTTACCAAAATAATCAACGGTGAAATACCCGGTCATAAAATAGCTGAAACTGCTAATTTTTACGCTTTTTTAGATGTTTTCCCATTAAAATATGGACATACTTTGGTGGTTCCCAAAAATGAAACTGACTATATTTTTGACATTGAAAGCGAAGAATATATGCAATTGATGAACTTCGCTAAAACAATAGCTATAGCTTTAAAAAAAGCGTTTCCTTGCAAAAAAATAGGTGTGTGTGTCATTGGATTGGAAGTGCCACATGCGCATATCCATTTAGTTCCAATGAATAGCGTGGCCGACATGAATTTTAGTGCCGAAAAACTAAAGCCCACACAAGAACAATTGGCCGAACATGCCAAAAAAATTATTGCGTTTTTATAAACTATTCTTTCTGTTTAATGAAGTGGCATTTAATCACATTTACGCTGCTTTTTATTATTTTTGATAAGGAATATAGTTATGCACAAGTTCCAAGCAATGATGAGGCAATTGCACTTGTAATTACTCAAAAGAAGGCAAGCGACTCA
>JBILPB010000268.1:0-2941 GCA_044374175.1 Bacteroidia bacterium
TAAAAAGTATTCCTCATCAATTAAAATCTGGCAATTATCCCGATGAATTTGAAATTAGAGGAGAGATTTTTATTCACAAAAAAACTTTCGATAAGTTGAATAATAATTTACGAAAAGATTTGGAATTAAAAGGGTTTGATGAAGATGAAATCGTTGAAAGATTGTATAAAAATCCAAGAAATTTTGCTTCAGGAACACTTAAGCAACAAGATGCTGCTGAAGTGGCAAAGCGACCACTTGATGCTTTTTTGTATTTTTTATATAGCGATATTCCTGTTGCCGAAAGCCATTTTGAAAGTCTGAAAATAGCCGCTTCATGGGGATTTCAGGTAAGTGATCATTATCAATTGTGTAATAATTTAGATGATGTTTTAACTTTCATAAAAAAGTACGATACCGAAAGAAAAAATCTGGGTTATGAAATTGATGGTGTGGTTATAAAAGTAAACAATTATGAGCAACAAGATGAACTCGGATTTACAGCTAAAACGCCTCGCTGGGCTATTTCTTTCAAGTATAAAACAGAACGTGCTGTTACAAAGTTGAACAAAGTAACCTATCAGGTGGGGCGCACGGGTGCTATTACACCTGTGGCAAATTTAACTCCTGTATTACTTGCTGGAACAACAGTAAAGAGAGCCAGTTTATACAATGCAGATGAAATTGAACGATTGAATTTATTTGAGTATGATACTGTTTTTGTAGAAAAAGGAGGAGAAATAATTCCTAAAATAGTAGGCGTTGATGAAACAAAAAGAGAGGCAAATGCATTACCAATAACTTACATCACACATTGCCCAGAATGTAATACATTACTGCAAAGAAAAGAAGGAGATGCACTTCATTACTGCCCGAATGAAAGTGGTTGCAAGCCTCAACTGAAAGGGAAAATAGAACATTTTATTGGTCGAAAAGCCATGAACATTGATAGTTTGGGTGCAGAAACTGTTTCAGGATTATTTGATAAAGGCTTGATAAAAAACTATGGTGACCTGTATGATTTACGCGCAGAAGACCTGTTAAACCTTGAGTTTGAAGTAGGCGAAGAGGAGGAGAAAAAGAAACGTTCTTTAAAAGAAAAATCAGTGCAAAATATTTTAGATGGTATTGAAGCTTCTAAAAAAGTGCCATTCGAGCGTGTTTTATTTGGAATGGGAATTCGTTTAGTAGGCGAAACAGTGGCCAAAAAATTGGCGCAACATTTTCAAAATATTGATCAGTTGATGCAAGCCGATTTAGAAAGTTTAAATAGTATCCATGAAATTGGAGATAAAATTGCCTTACAAGTATCCAGTTTTTTCAAAGATGAAAATAATTTAAAAGTTGTTGAAAAGCTTAAAGAGAAAGGACTGCAGATGGCTATTGTAGAAGAGATAGGTGTTATAAGAACAATAAAACTTGCAGGAAAAAGTTTTTTAGTTTCGGGTGTGTTTAGCAGAAGCAGAGATGAGATAAAAAAACAGATTGAAAACAACGGAGGTCGCAATGTTAGTGCGGTGTCGGCCAAGTTAGATTACTTATTGGCAGGAGATAAGATGGGGCCCGAAAAATTAAAAAAGGCAAACGAGTTAAATATCACCATCATAGATGAAGCAGGATTTGAGGCACTTTTGCAATAATTAGCGTAATATTTTGAAGGCTGATAAATTAGAATCTATACCACTAAAAATAAGCACTAATTGAGTTGTCAATTTCTTGTTCAAAATAAAATTTGATTATTGTGATAAGTTGTTATTTCCATCAAATATTAATTCTACTTTTGTAGCTATTCGAATAACAGCATAAAAATAACAACATATGGGTTTTTTTGACCTTTTGACGCAAGAAATTGCCATTGACTTGGGTACCGCAAATACCCTCATAATTCACAACGATAAAGTTGTAGTTGACGAACCGTCAATTGTGGCTATTGATCGAACGACAGGTAAGGTTATCGCTGTTGGTAAGCAGGCCATGATGATGCATGGTAAAACCCATGAAAACATTAAAACAATAAGACCATTAAAAGATGGTGTAATTGCCGATTTTGAGGCTGCAGAGGAAATGATCAAGGGGATGATTAAAATGATTAATCCTGGGAAACGTTTGTTTCAACCATCATTGAGAATGGTAATTTGCATTCCTTCTGGTATTACAGAAGTTGAAAAACGTGCTGTACGCGATAGTGCCGAACATGCAGGGGGTAAAGAAGTTTATTTGATTCATGAACCTATGGCCGCTGCTATTGGAATTGGTATTGATGTGGAGGAGCCCATGGGAAATATGATTATTGATATTGGTGGTGGTACCAGTGAAATCGCTGTAATCGCTTTGGGTGGTATTGTTTGTGATAAATCGATTAGAATTGCAGGAGATGATTTTACTGCTAATATCGAAGATTATATGAGACGTCAACATAATATTTTGATTGGCGAGCGTTCTGCAGAGCGTGTTAAAATTGAAGTTGGCGCAGCATCGGTTGATATTGATAATCCTCCACCAGATTATGCAGTGCATGGTAGAGATTTAATGACAGGTATTCCAAAAGAAATTCATGTGAGTTATGTCGAAATTGCACATGCGCTTGATAAGTCAATTTCAAAAATAGAAGAAGCTATTTTGAGTGCTTTGGAAATGACGCCTCCTGAGCTTTCTGCTGATATTTACCGCACAGGAATTTATCTTGCTGGCGGTGGTTCTTTGTTGCGAGGATTGGACAAAAGAATTTCTATCAAAACAAAATTACCCGTACACATTGCCGAAGATCCGTTAAGAGCAGTAGCAAGAGGTACAGGTATTGCCTTAAAAAATATAGGTAAGTTTCAATTCCTTATCAAGTAAAGGAATTTCAATCGTTTAAAGCCTCCAATTATACATGCGTAACCTGCTTCGGTATTTATGGAAGTACTCCAATTTTGTACTCTTTATACTGTTGGAGGTGTTTTGTTTGTACTTGGTTTTT
>JBILPB010000107.1:0-11254 GCA_044374175.1 Bacteroidia bacterium
ATTTATTTTGGCCTTATTTATGGTTGAATCCAATCAAAAACTTTTTAGTTGCTTTTTTAAATATGAGTCACTATCGCTGGAAAGGCTATAGCTTGTTGTTTGGCGATTTTATATTCTCTTATGAAACACCCTGGTATTTTTCATTATCATGGATTGCGCTTACCACGCCTTTGCTTTATTTGTTTTTATATTTTGTAGGATTTACCAATATCGTGTATCAAATTGTTCGTTTAAAAAAGCAAGTATTTAAGCAAAAAGAGCTATTGGAAAAGTTAATGGCATTGAGTCTGTTTATGTTGCCATTGCTGGCTATAATTGTTTTAAAATCGGTGTTGTACGATACCTGGAGGCATGTGTATTTTGTGTATCCTTTTTTATTAATTATTGCCATTTACGGTGGTCAAATAATTTATCAAAAATTAAAAACAACACTTGTAAAATGGGCGGTAGTTGTGTTGTTTGGTTTATTGATGTCGGTGGAGTTGGTTAAAATGATGCATGCTTTTCCACATGAATACGTATATTTTAATGAATTGGTAAGCGATAAAGATGACAATATTCGTTATAATTATGATATGGATTATTGGGGAGCATCTTTTAGAGCAGGCTTCGAAAAAATTTTAGAAATCGACAAAAGAGATACCATAAAAGTTACAGGTAATTGCTATCCAGCGTATAGCAATTATGTATTGTTAAAACACATGGATAAAAAGTGTAGATTGCAATATGTATTGAAGGAAAAAGAGGCTCATTATTATTTAACAAACTATCGTAATAATCCTAATGATCATGATACTTTGCAGGATAAAAAAGTATATGGCATTAATTATAGAAATTCGGAGATATTGGGTGTGTATCAGGTAAAGTAAATATTATTTTATCTGATATATTTTAAAGCAAAAGATTTTGTAGTTGATTGATTGAAAGGCACGAGTTTGAAAACTCTCGCCAGTATTGTTTGAAAACTCGCGCCAGTATTGGGCCAGCAGTGACCAACAGTGAATCAGTGTAATTTAGCTTATACTAGGCAGCTACAGTTTGATTGGTAACTTTTCTGTAAGTATGACTTTCAAAAATATGTCTGCGGGCAAAGCGGGTAATTGTTGATGAATTAATTAACTTGTTGTACATGTTTTTTTGTACGCCAAAATATTCATACACACTGCCATTTTGAAAAGTAACTTTTAAAGATTGTCCTTTATATTCGAAATCGTCAATGCCGCTATTGGTGATGGTATCCTGATATTCTTCTTTATTGTTAAGATGCGTTTCGGGCGAGATGCTAATTAAAAAATGATAGGCTTCAATAATTTCTTTACTCCTTAAAGCAGCTTCTTCTTTTTTCTCATCATCGTTAACAAACTTATCGGGGTGCCATTCCTTCATTAAATTTCTATACAAACTTTTTAATTCAGTTAAGTTTGATTCCTTTGTGATGTTGAATAATTTGCGGGCTTCGATAATGCGTTTCATAATATGATTTTTTTAAATTAAGCGCTTAAAACGAAGCACATAAATACTAGATTTTTAATTTTTTGCAAAAGTAGTATAATAGCCTATGCTAAATTTGAATTTGGCATTTATTATGAAATGATAGTGAAATGTGGGTATTAGTCAAAGTTTGTCAAATGCTTTTTACTGAGGCGTTTTGCCTTTATTTAATTCAAAAAAGCAAATAAATAAAGGCTTTTATAGATAAAAGGATAAGTTTTCTTGCTGTACAATTAACTTTTTATATTTTTGTGACCTCTTAAAACAGAAATTTAACTAATTTATACACACATGGCAAATAAAAAAGAAGTAGGAACACCCGCTTCGGATTACACCAAAGATGCTCCTGAATTGAAACAGGCAGCTAATCCTCATCAAGGCATGTTTGATGCCGTACTTTCAAGATTAGATATGGCTTTTAGTAAGCTAAATCCATCTTATAATTTTCAACAGGTAATTAAAAGCCCGCAAAAGCAGGTAGTTGTGAGCTTGCCAGTAATGATGGATGATGGTAAATTACAAGTATTTCAAGGTTACCGAGTTATTCATAGCACTGCTTTAGGCCCCTCTAAAGGTGGAATTAGATATGCTATGGATGTAGATATTGATGAGGTTAAAGCATTAGCAGCTTGGATGAGTTTTAAATGCGCTATTGCTAATATTCCATACGGAGGAGCAAAGGGTGGTATTACTTGCGATCCAAGGAAATTATCTGTTGGTGAATTAGAGCGATTAACAAGAGCTTATACTTCGGCCATGGCTGATGTTTTTGGTGTTGATAAAGATATTCCTGCACCAGATATGGGAACAGGTAAGCGCGAAATGGCTTGGATTGTTGATACCTATTCGAAAATACATAGAGTGGATGCTCCAGGTGTTGTTACAGGAAAGCCTTTAACCCTTGGGGGTTCAAAAGGTCGTGAAGCGGCAACAGGAAGAGGTGTGATGATTTCTTGCTTAGAAGCAATGAAAAAAATAGGGATGGATCGTAAAAATGCTACTTGCGCTATTCAAGGGTTTGGTAATGTTGGCTCTAACGCTGCCAAATTATTAAATGCAAAAGGCATTAAGGTAGTTGCCATAAGCGATCATACTGCTGGTATTTATAATCCAAAAGGAATTGACATTGATGCTGCCTTAGATTATGCAAAAGAAAATGGTGGCATGTTAAAAGGTTTCCCAGGTGGCGAAAATATTTCTAACGAGGAGTTGCTTTTAGCCGATGTTGATGTATTGGTGCCAGCTGCAGTTCAAAATGTTATTACTGAGCATATCGCAAAAAATATGAAAGCTAAATTGGTGATTGAAGGTGCTAACGGCCCAACTTTATCTGAAGCTGATGCTATTTTATTTGAAAGAGGAATCACTGTAGTACCAGATATCTTAGCCAACGGTGGTGGTGTAACTGTATCATACTTTGAGTGGGTACAAAACAAGTATGGTCACTACTGGACAGAAGATGAAGTAAACACAAAACATGATGCTTCTATGTCGGCTGCCTTTGAAAACGTATGGTTTAACGCAAAGCAATACAAAACCAATCTACGCACAGGTGCTTATATCACAGCTTTAAAAAAGCTTGAAAAAGCTGTTGCCTATCGTGGTAATTACTAATTAGTACACAAATTAAAAAAAGTGAGGACTGAAGCTATTCAACCTCACTTTTTTATTTTTTATCAACCTCTATTTTATTACACATGAAATTTCACCGCGAAGGCATACCAACACTACTAATTACCCTTATGCTTGGGCTAATGCTTAATGGTGTGTTTGGGTTTTTATTTGCAGGCATGCCCTTATTTCGCTACTTTATTTTAGCCTTAACTATTTTTGTACTCATTACTGTTTTACAGTTTTTTCGTCATCCCAATCGTAAAATTGCAACACATCCAAATCATATTTTAAGTCCTGCTGATGGAAAAGTAGTGGTTATTGAAGAAGTGGAAGAAACAGAATATTTTAAAGATAGAAGAATCCAAATTTCTGTGTTTATGTCGCCTATTAATGTGCATGTAAATCGTGCACCCATAAAGGGCATTGTAAAGTTTGTACGATATCATGCAGGGCTGTATTTGGTTGCTTGGCATCCAAAATCTTCCACAGAAAATGAAAGAACTACCTTGGTTATGGAGCATGAAAATGGCCAATCGATATTAATGCGCCAGATAGCGGGAGCTTTGGCGCGTAGAATAGTTTATTATTGCAAAGAAGGTGAGCAATTACAACAGGGCGAAGAATTTGGCTTTATAAAATTTGGATCAAGGGTTGATGTATTTGTACCTCTAGGTACCAAAATTGACGTAAAGCTCAATGAGGTTGTAAAAGGTGGTCAAACATGCTTAGCAAGTTTTTTATAAAAATTATTAGCCCAATTACCTCATTTATGGCATAATTAATGCAATTAAGCAAAGCCTTGTGCTATAATCAAAAACTTTTATAATTTTACACCAAAACAAACTCAACTCATGAAAAAATTAGTAGCTATTATTTTGACAATTGTAAGTTTTAGTACTTTCACAATTGCTCAAAAACAAGACCATGTAATTCCTTCTGTTGACATTAAAAAATTAGATGGTTCTACCTTTAACACAAGTAACATTAAAAACGATGGCAAGCCCATGATTATTGATTTTTGGGCCACATGGTGTAGTCCTTGTAAAGCAGAATTAAACGCCATTGCCGAAGATTATACCGATTGGCAAAAAGAAACAGGTGTAGTTTTATATGCTATTTCAATAGACGATGCCAGAAATGTAGATAAAGTGGCACCCTATGTTAATGGAAAGGGTTGGGAATACGAAGTTCTATCGGATGTAAATGGCGATTTTAAAAGAGCTATGAATGTAAATAATGTACCCCACGTGTTTGTAATTAATGGCAATAGAGAAATAGTATATCAACAAAATTCTGCGGCACCTGGTGATGATAAAAAGCTTTATGAAATAGTGAAAAAGCTAGCTAAAGGAGAAAAAATAAATTAAGCTTAAAGCACAAGCCAAAGAAATGAAATGTAATAAGTTGCGCTTATCTATATTGCTGCTATTGTCAATATTGATAAACCTAAAAAAAGAAGCCTTTTCACAAGGTTTAAATGCAGGAGAAATACACGGAAATTTTCAATTAGATGCACAATACTATAACCCTGATAGTGCTATTGGCGCACTCCCTGTGCCAGAAAAATTCCTGATGAATAGTTTTACAAATTTAATTTATACCAATGGTAATTTCTCTGCTGGTGTTAGGTTCGAAAGTTATTTAAATACGATGTTGGGATTTGATCCAAGATACGTTGGAAATGGTTTTCCGTATAAATTTGCAAGTTTTAGTCAAGACAATTTTTCGATCACCGTAGGAAATTATTACGAACAGTTTGGTAGTGGTTTAATTTTTAGAAGCTATGAAGAACGCGGTTTAGGTTTTGATAATGCCATGGAAGGTGTGCGGGTAAAATACACCTTGCTTAAAGGAATTCATTTAAAAGGAATTGTAGGTAAACAGCGCTATTATTTTAACCAAGGGCCAGGCATTGTAAGAGGTTTTGATGGTGAAATAGCACTCAATGAATTGGTGCCTTCTTTTGAAGAAAAGAAAACAAAGCTGTATGCTGGTGGAAGTTTTGTCAGTAAATATCAGGTGGATCAAGATCCGATTTATGTGCTACCAGAGAATGTTGGTGCTTGGGCTGCCAGGTTGAAAGTAAATCGTGGAGGTTGGTCTTTTTATAGTGAATGTGCTGGCAAAATTAACGACCCCTCAAGTGTAAATGATTATGTTTATAAAAAAGGTGGTGGATTGCTTATTAACACAAGCTATTCTCAAAAAGGCTTTGGAATTAATTTGTCGGGGAAAGTAATTGATAACATGAACTTTAGAAGTGATAGAACTGCGCAAAATAATGACTTGTTGATTAATTATTTACCAGCGCTAACCCGCCAGCACACTTACAATTTAGCAGCCACAATTTATCCTTATGCTACTCAACCCAATGGCGAAATGGCTTATCAGGGTGATATTACCTATACCTTAAAAAAAGATTCGAAGCTAGGTGGTAAATATGGAACTACTATATTGGTAAACTATGCAGCTGCGAATGGTTTAAATAAAGAGCCTGTAGCAAGCGGCATAGGCTACAAGCCAGATTATTTTAAGTTAGGCGATGTGTATTACAAGGATTTTAACATTGAGATGCAGAAAAAAATTAGCAAACCATTGAAGTTTACCCTTTTCTATGCCAACTTTGTGTATAATAAAGATGTAGCACAAGGGAAAGTTAATGAAGGAATAGTTTATGCCAATATAGAAGTATTAGAATTTACCTATAAATTCAACGATAAGCACGCTTTAAGAATGGAATTTCAAGGTTTACAAACTAAACAAGATCATGGCGATTGGGCAACAATTGTGGCCGAATACACTGTATCACCACATTGGTTTTTTTCTACTGTAAACCAATATAATTATGGCAATCATATCAAATCAGAAAGATTATTTTATCCAATAGGTCAAATAGGCTTTATTAAAAATTCAACTAGAATAACACTTGGTTACGGTAGACAAAGAGCTGGTATATTTTGCATAGGTGGTATTTGCCGCGTGGTGCCAGCGTCAAACGGTGCTACCATATCAATTTCAAGCAGTTTCTAGTGTAAATGCAATACAAAATGAAAACAATTTTTAAATTAATTTTCACCGGTTTTTCCTTTTTACTGCTTAATGCATGCGATTATGTAGATAGAGAAGTAGTGAAAAATTATGGGAAAGAAGAAACCGCACCGGTTGATACTACAGCTAGTGAAGACACCACAGAGATTCGCATGAGAAAGGTTCTTGTAGAAGACTTTACAGGGCATACTTGTCCCAATTGCCCTAAAGCAGCTACAGAAATAAAAAATTTAGAAAATTTGTATGGCGAAAAAATTGTGGCGATTGCATTACATGTTTCTGCTACTTTTGCTGAGCCACAACTACCAACCTATTTAGCAGATTACCGAACAGCAGAGGGAACAGCGATTGATGACTTCTTTAACATTTCATCCTCTGGTTTGCCTAAGGGAATGATTAATCGTAAAGAAATACAAGGAAGTCCTATCGTTGGATTTCAATCATGGGGTGCTGAGGTAAGTAATATTGTTAACTTGCCTTTAGATGCATGGATAAGCATAAAAAACAGTTATGATGCCGCATTAAACAAAGTGACTACAAATTTAAAAATTGACTTTGAAAACAGTATCAATGATGAAATTAAATTATGTGTTTTTTTAGTCCAAGATAGTACGGTTTCTCCACAAAAAGACGCTACAGCGCCAGGTGGTAAAATTATTGACTATGTTCACAATCATATGTTACGTAAGGGATTAACGCCCGCTTTTGGAGAGTCTATCGTAACTAATCCAACGGCAGCTACCCCTGAAATTGCAAAAACATACTCTTTAGTACTGGCCTCAGATAACGTTCCAGAACATTGTAAAATAGTGGCTTACATTTATAAGGCCAGTAATTACGAGGTTATTCAAGTGCAAGAAAAACATGTAAAGTAAATTGAAAAAAATACAATTATTTCTGCTTTTATTATTTTTTACAAGTGTTTCTAATGCTTTGGCACAAGATTTTGTTGGTGGTGCCATTCTTGGTTTTAATGCCAGTCAAGTTTCAGGAGATAATTTAGGAGGGTATAACAAAGCAGGTATTTCTGGTGGTTTTTATGTAAGTAAAACTTTTGAAGATAAAAACGAATTAGAAATGCGTATTACCTATTCTGCCAAAGGAAGCAGGGATGTTCCTAATTTTGAAAAAGGGAAATATAATGCGTATTATTTAAAGTTGAATTATGTTGAAGTTCCTATTTTATATAGATATAAATTTAAAAAGGTTTGGCTTATGGCTGGCTTGTCGGGAGGGTATTTAATCAGTTCTTCCATCGCCAATGAATCAGGTCCTATTCCCGAAAACAGTGTTGAAAACAGGCCTTTTAAAAAGTATGAAGTTTGCACTCAATTGGCTGTAGGATATCCCTTTGATGAGCATTGGGAAATTGAATTAAAGTCGGCAGATACCTTCCCTTTATTACCCGTTAGGCCGCATGCCAGTGGAGCAAATTTTAGGTTAAACTTTGGCCAATTAAACAGTGTATTGGCTTTTTCATTAAAATATCGCTTTAAATAAACTATTCACCCTGAGGTATGTTTTAGATACATGCAAAACAAAGAAAATAAAGTTGTAGTAGCAGTTACAGGTGCAAGTGGTTCTATTTATGCTAAAGTATTACTCGATAAATTGGCACAATTAGAAACACAAATTCAAGAAGTTGGTTTGGTGATGAGTAACAATGCTAAAGACGTTTGGCGATATGAATTAGGGAATAGTGATTACGAAAATGTACCTTTTAAGACTTATCAAAAAGATGATTTTTTTGCCCCGTTTGCCAGTGGCTCTGCAAAGTTTAACATTATGTTTATTTGCCCTTGTTCTATGGGCACTTTGGCAAGAATAGCCTCAGGTATTTCAAATGACTTAACCACACGAGCAGCAGATGTTATTTTAAAAGAAAGAAGAAAATTAATTCTGATGGTTAGGGATACGCCATACAGTTTGATTCACTTGAATAATATGAAAACCATAACAGAGGCTGGCGGCATCATTTGTCCAGCCAGCCCATCATTTTACAGTAAACCAAAAAACTTTGAAGAGCTTGCTGCCACTGTGGTAGACCGTGCAATAGATTTGGCGGGATTAAGTTTAAATACCTATCGCTGGGGCGAAAAACAATAGTGGTATGAATATTGCAAATTTTTTTTAATTTTTTTTTAATTATCTTTAACTTTCATTTTATTAAAACTATGAAAAAAATAAACATTCTTATTGCTTTAGTTGCAGTAACCGTATTAACTTTTGGATTTATTAATAGCAGAAAACAAGGTGCTACCGTTGGAATTAATATAGGAAACAAAGCCCCTGAGTTAAAGTTTAAAAGCCCTGATGGTAAGGAAATTGCATTAAGCGAAGTAAACAAAGGTCGTTATGTATTAATTGATTTTTGGGCATCATGGTGTGGTCCATGCAGAATGGAAAACCCTGCTGTGGTTAAGGCTTACAACAACTATAAAGATAAAAATTTTAAAGGTGGAGCCAAAGGCTTTACCATTTATAGTGTTTCATTAGACAGGGCATTGGAGCCTTGGAAAGCAGCCATCGAAAAAGATAAATTAGCTTGGGAGTATCACGTATCAGATTTGATGTGGTGGCAATCTGCAGCAGCAAAATTATACCGCGTAGAATCTATTCCTGTTAACTTTTTAGTTGATCCTAATGGTGTAATTATAGCAAAAGGATTAAGAGGAGCATCACTTGAAGCAGAATTGGCTAAATACGTGCAGTAAATAGTTTACAAAGAAGTAATTTAAGGTTAGAGCTTATTGGAAAAACAATATACTCGTTATTTTAATTAATGAGTATAATCTAGGAGTTCTACTTGGGAGCAAACGCTATTTAAAACTTGTTGTTGAGCTATTTAGGGCTTGCTGTTAATCTCAAGTCAACACAAAATTGATTGATTGTATTTTTCCAATCATTTTCTATTTTTAACAAGATGATTTTAATCCAAAGCGGTATTAACCCCGCTAGCTTGACGAGGTTTAACCCAACTTGCAGGTTAAATGTTAAAAGAAGCATTAAAAGTGTTAAACTTTAGTTGTTTTTATCATGTTTTCGGGCAAAAATATTCTACAACACTAGTGTTTTCGTTGAAATTATTTTTGTAGTGCACAGGGGGTGTTTTTTTTATAGATTTATGTCAATAATTTTGCGGCATGTATTTTCGCACTTCATTACGGAACAATCCTGCAACCGGCCAATCACAGGGATACTGGCGTTTGGTAGAGAGCTATCGTAATGAATATGGCAATGTTTGTCATAGGACTTTACATAATGTTGGATTTATAACTTTTGATACGGATAAATTAGTTGTCATTCAGCGTTTATTAAGTAATCGTTTAGAAAGAAAAGCCACTTTTTTTTGAAGAAACCGATCAGGAAGCATTAGCAATAGCTGAGCAATATTGGCAAGAAATGGTATCGAAAAAGAAAATAGATTTTACAGATCAAGCATTTGAGCAATCAAAAAGATTAGTAGATATAGCCACTTTAAAACACAAAGATGCCCGTGAAGTAGGTGCAGAATGGATGTGTTACCAAGCACTAGAACAACTGCAACTCAAAGAAAAATTAGAATACTTAGGTTGGGAAGAAGAGGATATTCAATTAGCTCTTACACAAATTATAAGCCGAGCCATTTATCCATTTTCTGAAAATAGAACGACCCGTTGGATAAAAGAAAACTCAGCCATTTGCGAAGTTACTGGCTATCCGATAGACAAAACAACCAAAGATAAACTCTATAAAAGCGCTTTAGGATTATACAAAATAAAAGATAATTTAGAGAGCCACCTGTCCAAAAAAACCAATGAATTATTTGATTTACAAGATAAAATTTATCTTTATGACTTGACCAATACTTATTTTGAAGGTCGAAAAGTTAAAAGCAAATTGGTGGTTTTAGCCCTGGTTGTTAATGTTGAAGGGTTTATCAAATATTCTAATATTTTTGAAGGAAATACGGCAGATAACACTACTCTGCCTCATATCATTGACAATCTTCGTTCTCAAACAAGTGAAGAAAAAAGAGCTGTGGTGATTATAGATGCCGGCATTGCAACGCAAGAAAACCTAGAACTTATCAAAGCAAAAGGCTATGATTATGTATGTGTTAGTCGTTCTAAAATAAAAGATTATACCATAAACAAAGATGGAGCAGTCAGGCATTTAATGACCAAAGAAAACCAATTAATCACCTTGCAAAAAATTGAAAAGAAAGACGATACAGATTATATTTTAAAAGTAAAAAGTACAGGCAAACAAGCCAAAGAGCGTTCCATGAAAAGTAAATTTGAAGATCGTTTTTTAGAAGAAATTAAAAAGATAGCATCTTCAATTACAAAAAAACATGCTGTAAAGAAAGCAGACAAAGTCAATCAAAGAATAGGCAGAGCTATCGAAAAGTATCCTTCTGCTGCGAAGTTTTACAATATAGAAGTTGAAGTAAAAAATGAAATTGTTACTAAAATTCAATACACAAAAAAGAAAACTTCAGAACTTGACGACCAAGAACTAGGAGCTTATTTTATAAAAACAAATCTCAACACCGAGGATGAATTATCACTATGGACTATTTACAACAGTATCAGAGAGATAGAAAGTACTTTTAGATGCTTAAAAACAAACCTTGATTTACGCCCAATTTATCATAAAAATGACGATGCCACAATGGCTCATCTTCATTTAGGAATACTGGCTTACTGGCTGGTAAACACTATCAGACATCAACTCAAACAACAAAAAATAAATCACAATTGGCAAGAAATTATCAGAATTACAAATACGCAAAAGGTGATAACTACTAGTGGTCAAAACAAAGACAATGAGATAATATATGTTAGAAGATGCACCGAACCAAATGAAAAAGTAAAGCAAATTTACAAAGCTTTAAACTATAAAAATTATCCATTCACAAAAAGAAAATCTGTAGTGCACAAATCGGAACTCAAAAAAAATAAAACTCAATATGTGTGCGAAACTGACGATGCTTAAATGCAAGTTGGGTTAAAAATAGAAGGCAAAACAACAATTAGTATTGATTATGAAAAGTATAAAAATGATGGAGTTTGGGATGGCCTCAAAGGTTACATTACAAATACTAAGTTATCGAAAG
>JBILPB010000108.1:0-11240 GCA_044374175.1 Bacteroidia bacterium
AGCATTTTTATCTACTTTAGATAAGTCCCATCCGCCTTTTTCCATGCTATGTTTAAACTCATCGCCATATTTAATAACGTCAGATTCAATAAACTCACGTAATAAGTCATTTCCTTCACGGGTACGCTCACCAACACCAGCAAATACTGATAAACCAGAATATGCTTTTGCAATGTTGTTTACCAACTCCATGATTAATACTGTTTTTCCTACTCCAGCACCACCAAATAATCCAATTTTACCTCCCTTGGCATAAGGCTCTAATAAGTCGATTACCTTGATACCAGTAAATAATACTTCGGTTGCAGTTGATAAATCTTCGAATTTTGGTGAAGGACGGTGAATTGGGTAACCACCAGCATTTGAAACGGTATCAATACCATCAATTGCTTCACCAACCACATTAAACAAGCGGCCTTTAACTTTATCACCAGTTGGCATGGTAATAGGCGCTCCAAGCGCTACTACATCCATTCCACGGCTCAGTCCATCGCTACTATCCATAGCAATTGTGCGCACTGAGTCCTGACCAATGTGCTGCTGGCACTCTAAAATTACTTTTTGACCATTTTCTTTGGTGATCTCCAAGGCGTCTAATATTTGCGGCAATATGCTGTTTTCAGCATCAAAACTAACGTCAATTACCGGACCAATAATTTGTGTGATTTTACCTACTTGTTTAGTCATTTAATGTGATTTTATTCTGTTTTTAATTACAGAGGTTATTTAATTTCGGGCGCAAAAGTACACTTTTTTTTAAGAGAAATAGGTAAAAATTAAAAAAATATTGCCTGTTTAGTTTTATATCCATCCAAACCAATAAACTATTTGAAAATCAATTAAGTATAAATAAATTGATCGAAAAATCTGAAAAAAATTAAAGCTCCTGCTTCAAGTTTATTTTATCGGCTTTTATTTTTCGGAATATCCATTTAGGGATTTCGAACCAAATTACTGCGCAAAAGCTTATCAAAATGGCATAGCCCAAATCCTCTGAATGTAATGCCTCAAATTCAAAAAAGTTACTTAGCACAGGGATGTAAATTAACATTCCGCTTATAGCTACAGTGGCAATTATAACAAGCAGCACAAGGTTGTTTTTATATTTCAAGGTGCTTAAAATGGAGTAATAAAAAGACCTGTTTTCCAATGTAAGGAAAACATTTGCGCCAATGAGCACTGTAAATACTAAAGTTCTGGTATAAGCTTCGTTTGCTCCGGAATTAACACCAAGTTGATATGCCATTAAACTCCCCAGGGTAATTGCTAAACCTTGAATGATACTCATACTGAGCTCCTTTAAATTAAAGAATGTATCTCTTAAAGCACGAGGTTTAAGCCGCATAGAATTTTGTTCCATTGGTTCATTTTCATAAATAATAGAGCAGGTAGGCCCCATAATCAGTTCAAGAAAAATAATATGGATTGGTGAAAAAATATTCGGATAAACCCATCCTAATGCCAATGGAATAAATACAGTAAGAATAATAGGAATATGAATTGAAATAATATACTGAATTGCTTTTTTTAAATTGGTATAAATTTTTCTTCCCATGGCAATGGCGTCAACCATCTTTGATAAATCATCATCAACTAAAATTAAGGAAGCCGCATCTTTTGCAATGGCAGTCCCTTTTTTACCCATAGCAATACCAATATGAGCAGCTTTTAGTGCCGGACCATCATTTACGCCATCACCAGTCATGGCAACAATTTGACCTGACACTTTTAAAGCAGTAATCACCCTTAGTTTTGCTTCAGGAAACATTCTGGTAAATATTTGATTGAAGAGTACAGCTTTTTCAAGCTCCTTTTCACTCAATTTCATAATGCTTTCTCCTTCAATGCTATTTTCAAAACCTACAAAACCAATTTTTTGGGCAATCGCTTTTGTAGTTAATGCATTGTCGCCAGTAATTATTTTGACACCAATGCCTGCTTGGTAAAAACTTTGAAGTACTTTTTGAATATTGGCTTTAGGTGGGTCATAAAAGGCAACCAGTCCAATAAATGTAAAGGGAAGTTCTTGTTGTGTGGCAGGAAAATTATTTTGTGTAAACAATGATTGCCCAACTCCTAAAACTCTATATCCCTGATTTGCCAATGCAGCAATGGCTGTATGAATATTGTTTTTTTCTATTTCAGTTAGGTTAGAAACATTTATTAAAGCTTCGGGAGCTCCTTTGGCAGCGATAATTTGTATGGCGTTTTTGTTTTTAAAAACATGCGTCATCATAGGAGGTTTACCTTCTAAAGGGTACTCATGAATAAACTCATAATTGTTTCGTTCATCTAACTTTACAAATTCCTCGTAGGCCTTGTGTAAGGCAATTTCCATTGGGTCAAAGGGTTTAGGTTCGCTACTCCACATGGCCATGCTTAATAATTTTTCGGTATGATGCTGCGTAATGTTATCCATGTTGAGCAAAAGATTATTTTCTAGTAAATAAACTTTAGCGAGCGCCATTTTATTTTCGGTGATTGTTCCTGTTTTATCTGTACAAATAACTGTGGCGCTGCCTAAAGTTTCCACAGTTTTCATTTGCTTTACAATGATGCCCATTTTCATTAAACGCCATGCTCCAAGAGCCATAAAGGTGGTAAAAGCTACTGGGATTTCTTCGGGAAGTATACTCATTGCTAAAGTAAGCGCCTTTAGCAGACTGTTCATTAAATGATGCGTTTTAAAAAAGTTGATGCCCCAAACGATCAGAAATAAAATGGCTCCCACTAAAACCATCTTTTTTACAAAGTTGTTGATTTGAATTTCAAGGGGTGTTTTTTCTTCTTTAATGTTACTTAAACTTTCTCCGATTTTCCCCATTTGGGTTTGATCGCCAATAGCATTAATAAGAACAGTTGCAGAGCCACTCACCACATTTGTTCCTTGAAGCACAATGTCATCTGTTGATTTGAAAACAGATAAAGATTCGCCTGTTAATATCGATTCGTTCACTGAAAAATCATGCGCTTCTATTACTTTACCATCTGCAGCGATATAATCGCCTTCTTCTACAAGTAAACAATCATCTATGACCAATTCTTCACTTTTTATTTCTATGAGCGAGCCATTTCGTATTACCTTACTAGAGGGCTTTGTGTAATTTTTTAGTTGTTCCAAGGCATTTCTGCTTCTTTTATCTTGATACAGTGAAATAGTTGCCACAAGTAATATCGCTACACTTAAAAAAATACCATCATCTACTTTGCCAGAAATAAAATAAATAGTAGAAGCCACTAAAAGCAATAGTACCATTGGCTCCTTAAGGATTGTCAAAATAGCACTCAGGAAAGGGTTTTCGTGTGATTGTTTGATGGAATTACCACCGTGCTTTTTACGAGATTGAATGACCTCAATATCCGATAATCCTTTAATCTGTTTATTACTGTTGGTCATGCGCTAATGCAAAAGCTAATGAGATGTTTTGTCTTCAATCAATTTGGTTATTCAAAGATAAGGCTTTAAAAATGAAGCGTTCCTTTTTTTATAAAACTTTATTTAATACTTTGGTACAAAATATTATAGAAATGGATAGGAATTTATTGGGTCTTACTTTAGGGCCTGGCTTGGCAATTATTATTTTTATTTATTGGCGCGACAAACTTGATCCGGAGCCCAGAAAACTGCTTATTAAAGCATTCTTTTTAGGCTGTTTTAGTATTGTACCCGCCATCATTTTTAATACGATTTTAAAATCCATTTTACAAGTTGAAATCAGCGATTCGATATTCGAAACATTTACCTATGCCTTTTTTGTAGTGGGCCTGGCCGAGGAGTTCAGTAAATTTATGTTTTTAAGATGGGGCCTGTTTTTGAGACCAGAGTTTGATGAACCATACGATGGTATTACCTATGCGGTGATGATAGCAATGGGCTTTGCTACCTTAGAAAATTTTATGTATGTTTACAGGGCAAGTAATGCTTATGATGTAGCCTGGTTGCGTGCTTTTACTGCAGTGCCTGCGCATGCCACATTTGCCATTGCCATGGGATATTTTACTGGTTTGGCAAAATTTAATAAAGAAAAGAAATTCATTTATTTGTTAAAAGGGCTCTTGCTGGCTATTGTTTTGCATGGTTTTTATGACTTTTTACTGATGCAAAAAAACTTTCCGAAAATAGCTTTTGGTGCCTTTGTTTCGGTGGCTATTTCGATTTATTTTTCATTGAAAGCAATAAAGCTGCATCAAGCGATATCACCGCATAAAAGTGTTAATACCAGTTGGAAAAAATGGAAATTATAGCACTAAAGTCGCTTCCAAATTTCGCTTAACTTTTCGTTTTTATTGATTTTAATTGGTGTACTTTTGTATTTCTTTTCGATGTACTTGATACGCTCATCAAGCATAGGATGCGTGCTTAAAAATTCGGGCATCTTGTATGAGCCTTCGTTTGGTTCTTTCAGGTGTTTGAATAAATTTACCATGCCCTGCGGATTAATGCCTGCTTGTTGCATTAATTTTAATCCATTATTGTCTGCCTCTTCTTCCAGCGAACGGGTATAACTTAATGATTTAACATTATGCGCATTTTCAATGATTACACCCATTATTCCATTTACATCAGATAATACAATTGAAAGCACCATATAAGTTCCCAAACTTCTGAATAAAGAACGTGTAGTGTGTTTAAGCGCCACATGCGAATATTCATGACTGAGCAGTGCCGCAAATTCGTCTTCAGAATTCATACTTTGCAAAATCTCATCATAAACAACAATATGTCCGCCTGGCAATGCAAATGCATTTTTTATGGGAGAATTTACCACTGTAATTAGAATCGGATAATTGCTTTTAATATTTAATTCGCGAAAAAACTCATTCGCGGCCAATGTTTTTTCCTCATCCACTTCAAAATCTTCGCTCATTTGATTATAGATACCTTCACCAAGTTCAACTTCATAAGAGGCCGGGACTTTTGTTGCAATGAATTCTGCTGCACCTGGAATAATAACAAAATAAGACAATAAAATTAATCCGATACAACCTAAAGCTATTCCTATAATGCTTTTGTTATTTAAGTTTTGAAAAAACTTAATATCAGTATTTTTTATTTTTAAATTGGGATTAAACTTTAACAAAGTTTCCTGAAACACCTCGCTGCTAAGCTCCAGCGAGGTGTAGGGAAATTTATCACCATATTTTAAAACTGTGTTGTGCCTATTAAAGTATGACTCCTGAAAAATAATTTTATTTACATCCCAAACAATCATTTCATTGCCATGATAAAGCAAGATGGAACCTTCAGTAATTTCGGCAGTTACCTGATATATTTGCGATGAGTTTCCATCAAAATAAGCAGCATCAAATTTCATTCAAATTATAAAATATTTAAGTCTAACATATCAAGCATATCTTCACCTGTAGCATCTTTGTAATCTTCTTCGGTTTGTTGAATATTGCTTGTATCAAATTCTCCATCAATCATTGAGTTTTCGTAAATGAATTTTATGTTGCGCACCATTACCCATGGAATAGCAATACCTAATGTAAAAATTACGAGCAAATAATTAATTAAAAACAAGATAAAAATATCGCCCGCAGAGGCATTAAAATTGATGTTGTATTCCCTTTCATTTTTCACAATTTTAATGTTATTGATATAAAATTTCATGATATCCCTAAACCACCAAAAGCTGTAAATTCCTAAAGTTAATATACTTAAAAAGATGCCTTTTAAATTCATAAGAAATAAATCGCCTCCTTTGCCTTCGTATTTAAAACTAATACTGCCAAATCTTATATTTCCGATAATATATCTTCTTAAATTACAACTAAACCAGGCTAAATAAATATATAGTGTAATGATGCTTAAAAATATCCCTTTTAAATACATTATAACAAGTTCTTTTCTATCGCCACGATAGCCAAAGTGTATACTTCTCCATGAAGTGCGCGACATTTTGTAACGTAACGATCCATGAATTGCGAGTGGCCCTAATAACATAAAAACAGCAAAGAAAAACAGAAAACCAAGTATTCGTAAAACCATATTGCCCGACATTAAGGACAAAAAGAATACCCCATAAACAACAATGAGTATACCGATGGCTTTAATAAAACCCTTAAACATTTCGGCACCCGTACCATGAAAAGTAAATCGACTTCCGTCCAATTCAGTTTCGGCATACAAATACTTCATTCGTTTTGATTTTGCCCAAGGATAGTACAATCCAAGTGTAATAACAGTTAATAAAAAGTTTACAATGAGAATGCCGAACAACGCACCACCACTTCCATTGAACTTTAATGATCTAGGTTCTTTTGTAATTAATTCCATAGTGTATGTTTTATAAATTTATAGCTAAACTAAATAATTTTATTGATGAACAAAAAATATTTAATTATTAATTAGTAAACAATTTTTCAATGCCATACAAATTTATATTGCTCATAAGATTTTTACAATAGGTAAAAATAATTAAGGCTGCACTTATATACGCGCAGCCTTAAAAATAAATAAAAACCAACCATTCGCAATTGAATCTATTGGTTTTAGTTGTTGATGATTTCTTTAACTGTAATCATATCTACATAATTGTTGGCAACAGTAACTGATGTTGGTCCACCCATGGTGAAATTGAAGGTAGTAAAATCAATATTTTGTGGACTGCTAAACATTTCTAAGACATCAGTTTTCATTTTAACCTTACTTACGGTTGTATTTTTTACAGATAAATTAGTTGGGAAAGTGCGAGTTACAGTACGAATTGTATTATTGGGTGCTTTAAAACCTCCAATATGAAAAGTTAAATCGTTGCTTGGTGCACTGCTTGAAGTTCCTTCCATTTTTAAAAAAATATAGCCTGAATTCCAAGTCCAAAACATATCGTTGGTAGGGTCTAAGGCGCCCGTTTGTGCCCCTGATACATTTCTTGTACTATCCACACCTATCACAAATTCCATAGCATTGTAATCTCCTACAGGGATGCTGTCTAGGGCCAAAGATTGTGACGTAGTATTTGCTTCATTAATGAGGTAATAACTATTTTTATCTGTAAATTTACTCCCATCAGTTTTGGTTAACTTGATGTTTGAAATGTAGTAAATAAATTTTGTAACATTAAAAGGATTACCTGCTGCATTGGTGTATGAGCCTGTGTTTAGCACAAGATCGTTGGAGCCAACCATATTGTCAAAATCGATATTGATAGTACCGAGTTGATTGGCAGGAATCGGTGTAGGCGTTGGTGCAGGAGTTTCAGGAAGATTTTCTTCTGTAACAGCTTCATCTTTTTTACAGGAATTAAAACTAATGGTTGCTAAAATAATTGCGAATACTAGTGTTTTTTTTATCATTTTTTGTTTTCTTCTTTAGTAAGTAAGTAGTTAAATTTAAAAATAGCGTGTTTAATTTGGATTAAACGAGCAAAGATAAGTCCGAACATTGCCATAAAGATAACAATAAAAATCTCAAAATTGCTTATAAAACTCATGAAATTTTGATCCATTTATTTATTTATTAAAATTGATTGCGATGTAATACTTCCATTAATATTAACGTTCAATAAGTATTGACCGTTAGTGAGGTGTTTTATGTTTTCGGTAAATGTGGCATTGTCTTGCAACATACCATCAAATATGTTAATCACTTGCTTTCCAGCATGGTCGAAAAGTTTAATACTTGTTTGTGAAGCGTTTCCATTATCAATTGTAATTTTTATAAATTCTTGTGCTGGATTTGGACTAACTGCTACTTTTATATTATTAAAGTTTAAATCTTTTACACTTAATACTTCATCAAGGCGCCATAACACTACAGAACCATTGCCAGTACCAACAACAAAATGATTGTTATCTTGGGCTATAGAAATTGAAATTTGCGCACCTCTTACGGCATCATTAATTACTTTAAGTTCTGTACCAGATGCAAAGTCGAATACCCTGATTGTTTGATCATCGCTAACAGAAATAATATACTGTTGATTTGGTGTGATGTCGATTTGATTTACAGCATCTGTATGGTCATGTATCATTCCTGTCATATTTCCTGTGCTTAAATTAAATGTATGAATCATGTGGTCATTAGCTCCAGAAACAATATAAAGATTATCGGGCGAAATTTTAATGGTATTAATGGCTGAATTATGCGCATTAATAGTTCTAATAAGCGCTCCGGTTGCGGCATTCCAAATTTTAATTTTTCCAACTTGGTCGGCCGAAGCAATAAAATTTCCATTTGGGGAATAAGCCACAGCCAACACATTATCAGTATGACCGCCTATAGCCATCATTACATTGCCACTGGCAACTTCATAGACATAAACGCTATCATTATCTCCACCAGTAACCACCTTCATATTATCCGGAGAAAATGCAACACTGTATGCAGCACCTGTTTCAGTATCGATATTGTAAAGCAATTGTGGAGAAGCTCCCATATAACTGTATACTGAAAGAATACCAGTTTCTTCGATGAGTGCAAAATACATTCCGTTTGCTGCATAAGCCGCACCCATGTAACATTCCATCAAGGTATCAGCATTTTCATAAAGCATATTTCCTGTGGTGGCTTCCCACACTCTAACTCGGGCATCAGGACACTCTGAACCAGATACTATTTTAGCACCATTATTTGAAAAAGAAACGCCAAGACAAGGGTTGCCATCAGGTTGAGCTTGCTGCACCCATACTGGTATTTGTGCATAATTTAATTGAGCAATAAGTAAGCTTAAAAATATAATTGATAGTGATTTTTTCATAATATTAATTGTTATAGTTTTTAAATTTTAAATTGTAATTGATACCTAAAGTAAATCTCAGGTAATTTTTCATTTGAAAGCCGTTTAATGTTTGACTAAACAATGGTTGATAGTTGAAATAAACTGAAACTTTTTTCATAAAAATCTCAGCCCCAACATTGCCATATAAATTGCTGCCACCTGTATTAATCAATATATTTTTATTGATTTTATCGCTAGCTGCGTTTTCATATAATGCACCTAAAATGGCCATCATCACCGTTTTTGACCACCTTTTTTGGTAAAAGAAATTGGCTTGTAAATTCATCTGCTTCCCTTTTTCAAATCCTAACTTATTTAAAAAGTTTTTCTTGAAAGAAACATCAGATTGCAGGCCAACATTTTTGTACCTCAATTGGTAATTGGCATTGATAATCCAATCGAATGAACCTGTCCCAAGTTGCAACTGCAATAAGTTTTCATCCATTGGTGTATCATTAATGAAATCCTTATATGAGCTACCTAAAGGTAATTTGACGCCAGTTCCCAATAATAATCTATGTTTAGTGTTTACTTCTTCATTATTGTTTGGCGAAATTATTTCATACTTTAACAACACATGAGGATCCCCAATTCCAACATTTCTTATCGTATTTAATGATTTGTTAGAAGTCAATTGGTAATCAGCTATTGGTAAGTTGCCACTGATGCTCAATTTTCTTGTTAAAAATAACCGGTAATTAAGCTCGTAATTGGCGAGTAGCTGGTTCATTTGACCATGTGTGTGCGTAGATCCATCTGAATGGTCATGTATTGATGCTGCGCCTTTAAAAAATCGTTGACGCATATTCACACCAATACTTCCATTATAATCGCTTGGCATAATACCTTGGTATGCTATAAACATATCGCAACCGCAGGCCAATATCAGGTTGGGCAAAACAATGCACAGCAACAACAGTACTGTTTTTTTCATAAATAAATATTAAGTAGGCTAAAAAGCCTAGGTGTTGATTAATAAAAAATAAAAAGCGGATGAGCTGATCTTTTTATTAATCAGGAGGATGAAAAATGCTGAGAAAGAAATTGTTGCTTATCTTAGTTACATAAGGTACAACATAATTTCTGGGAATGTGATTGATAAAATATTGCAATTCAAAAGTTGAAGGGCCAAATAATTGAAATTCTTTCACTTTTATTTGGAGATGATTATCCTTTGATTGATTTTTTTCTAATGACTTAATTTCTTTTACGAGGACGCAATTCCCGTAACAATTCATTGTTTTTGATGCTTTATTTTCGCAATGCGAAAGTGCATATTCAGTATTAGCCATATAATTTACCCAAGCACCAAACTGGCTGCCCAATTGAAGCATGAAGGAGTATGCAATAGTTATGGCTAATAATTTCTTAAAAAGCATGCGCAAATATCGGAAATTTTAAGCATAAAATTATGATTAGAATCATAATTTTATGAATTGATAATCAGAAAACCTAAAATTTTAAATGAAATAAAATTCCTTGGTTATAGCTGCTTATTGAATATTTAAAACGCTCTTCAAACAATAGCTAAAGTGAGTCAAAAATAAGAATTGGGTTTATTCAGAAAATCAGCTAAAGAAACTTGCCATTTCCTGCTGCATTTTGAGTGCCTCTGCTGCTGCAAACAAGGCAAAATCTTCACTACTGTTAGCATAAATAATACTTCTTGAGGCATTTACTAATAAACCGCAATTGCTGTTCATTCCATATTGTACAACTTCTTGCAAACTGCCGCCCTGTGCGCCAACACCAGGCACCAATAAAAAATGTTCTGGAATAATTTGTCGCACCTCAGCAAGCATAGCTGCTTTTGTGGCACCAATCACAAACATGGTATTTTCTTTTGTTCCCCAGTTACTTACCTCTTTTAATACTTCTTTATAAAGTTCAGGATGCCCTTTCATTTGAAAATCGAAAGCCCCTTGATTTGAAGTTAAGCCCAACACAATAGCCCATTTATTTTCTAAAGCTAAAAATGGTTTTACCGAATCGCTGCCCATATAGGGTGCAACGGTTACAGCATCAGCGCCAAGCTGATTAAAAAAAGCTTCGGCATACATGCTTGATGTATTTCCAATATCACCTCTTTTAGCATCGGCAATAATAAAATGTTTTGGATAATTTATTTTAATGTATTGAATAGTTTCGTGCAATGTTTGCCAGCCTTGAACACCCATGGCTTCATAAAAAGCGGTGTTGGGTTTAAATGACACGCAATAAGGTGCTGTTGCATCAATAATGGCTTTGTTAAAAGCCAAACATGGATTATCTTCTTTTAATAAATGCGTTGGAATTTTTTTAATATCGGTATCTAAACCAACGCATAAAAATGATTGTTGCTGACGAATAAAGTGGCTGATTTCTGTATATGTCATGCTTGTTTTTTTAGCTATCTATTAAAGAACTTTCTTTTAATTTCTCCATGTTTTCTGCCATTTGCAGCGCATGAATCATTTCTTCAATGTTACCATCCATAAAGGTGGGTAAATTGTAATTGGTTAATCCAATTCTGTGATC
>JBILPB010000269.1:0-2866 GCA_044374175.1 Bacteroidia bacterium
AACCAAAAGTGCACTATCTGTAAAATACAAAACGGCAAAGCCAATAGCAGTGGTTAAATTTGCTAAAAACAAGGTAATGCCCATGGTATTTATCATACGTGCAAGGGCCTTGGTTTTATTCTTGTGACGCGCATATTCGGCATGATATTTATTAATAAAAAATATGCAATTAGGAACCCCAATAATTAATATTAAAGGCGGCACCAAGGCCGACAAAACCGTTATTTTATAATTTAACAGCTCAATTGTACCTACCGACCAAATAACTCCTATAACAACTATCAATAACGATACTAATACAGAGGAAAACGACCTAAAAAACACCCATAAAATTACAAACATCAACACCAAAGCAAGGCTTAAAAACAAAACCATTTCATTAGAAACCTTTTGCATAAATACAGTTCTAATATAAGGCATACCACTCAAATGAACATCTGATGCATGTTTTGTAGCATACTGCAAGGCCTTTTCCTTAATCTTGTTAACGATACTAATTCTGTTTTTAGAGTTAATTTCTGACTGAGAAAAAGTAACTGCCATTAAATGAGCGCTTGTTTCTTTGTTCAACACAAAGCCGTCATAAAAAGGCAATGAATCTAAAGATAGTTTAACCCTGTTCAACTGCTCCTGATTTTCGGGCATTAGGGTTAAAAAAGGCACAAACATGATTTTGTGCAGTGAATCGTCAAAGGCAACTTTACTAACATTGGTAATGGCTATCACATTCTCCACACCTTTTATCTTTTTAATTTCGAGCGATAAATTATGCCAATCATTAAACTTACTTATGGTAAAAAAGTTCTTATCCTGCAAACCAATTACCATGATGTTGCCATCTTGCCCAAACAAATCTTTAAAATTATTATATTCCGTATAAGCGCTATCTGTTGAAGGTAATATTTTAGCGAACTCATAAGAAAGCTCAATCTTTGAGGCATGATAGCCCATAAAAGTGGTTAGCATAGCTAACACAACTATAAATGCTATACGATTTCTTAGGATTTTACGCGCAATAAATGGCCACATCTTACTATTTTTTACGTTGCAAAGGTAAAAGGCTTTTTATAAAAATGTGTAATTTATTTGAATGGGTTTCTAACTTGCCAATTGGTGCTGTTTTCAGCAATAAAATAATCGGCTGAATAGCGATAGCCAATTTTTAATATTGGATTGCTAATTTGGAAGAAATTGCTCTTTGTTACAGGCTTTGCGCCAACGATAGCTTTTGCCTCATAGGCTGTCCGACCTAAACTTAAAACAGATTTTTTAGCCAGGATAGCATCTTTTATACCCTGTTGTAGCATACATTGGTATAAATGATGGCTCTTATTAACTTTATAATCAATACCGATATAATACAATTCTGTATGATTTTCTAAATGGATATAACTTGTAAAACCAACGATTTCGTTATTTAGTTTCCAAACTTTAAAACTAAAATTTTCTGCTAAACTTAACTTCATTTCTGCAAAATAAGCCATGTTTAATACCCCCATTTTGAAGGAACTTCTTGAAATTACATTGGTATACAAATTAAAAAGTGTTTCGGCATGCTCAACTATTTGTGTTGAATTGAAGTCTTCAATTTCGAATTGCGATATGCTTTCTTCAATTTTCTTAGCGCGAACTGCGTATTTTTTGCTAAGCGCCTCAATGTAATGATCAATATTTTTCCATGCAGGTAGCATATTCATTTCCATTAAGATATCATCAGGCATAGCATTATATTTACTCTTTGTTTTTATCAGTTCTTCTTGCAGTAATGCATGGGCATCTTTAATGATAAAAATGCTGCTTTTACTCGCTCTTTTAACTTTTGATACCACTTTTTCAAATACATGAATCAATTCGGCACCGTTGGCCCAGTTTTTCTTGATTACAGCTCCAGGAACGTCAGTACTGAAAATATGGCCGTTTAGAAGCAAGTTATAATTGTGTGCCGATATTAAACAGTATAAATTTTTAGCAGCAAACGAAAGATTTGAAAAGTCAGGATAGTACTCTTTGCGCACAACAAGGCTTTGAAAGTAAAAAAGTGCAATTACTTCTTTCTCTTCTTTCACCAAAACATAATAATACGTAAAATCCTTCAAATAGGCTCTTTCGGCTATTCCTATCAATGATTTTGTGTACTGTGTTTGATTTTTTTTTGCAAAACTTTCCCACTCGTTAGGTAAATTATTTACAGTAGTAAATATCTCAATTTGGTATTGTCCAAGTAATATGCATTGCCAAGGCAATATACTTTCACTTCTCTTTTGAGAGTTTGGTAAAGTAGATGTGTTCAATTGGTGTAGGAGTGAATTTACTCAGCAGTATTGGAAGAAACACGATTATCTAAAATAATAAAAACATCTTCATTGGCTTTTTTCATAAGATATTTTTCTCGCGCAAAAGTTTCAAGATAAACAGGGTCCTCTATCAAATGTTTTAAATCATTTTCGTTTTTTCCAATCTCCGTTAAATAATATTGCCTTTCCTCTTCTAAATGCTTGAGCTCCTTTACAGTATTGTACTGTGTAACAAAATCATAACGATCAAAAAATAAAAGCCAAGTTAGAAGAAACAAAATAGTAATTGTGTACTTATTTTTAAGTACAGCCAAAAATTTTTGCTGTTTGTTATTTAACATAGCACAAAAGTGAGCATTTAATTCGTATTCAAAATTTTAAAGGCTGTGGTTTATAAACAAATAAAAGTTAATTTATTCAACTACAGGAACATCAACCTCTTGCTCTCCAGACTTTGAGGTAATTTTAACAGCTATACCTCCAGAAACTGATTCATTAATAGTTGAATCAAAACCAACTGAATATAAATAATAATCGCCCTTAAGCAATCCTTCAAAATGAACATGCGCATT
>JBILPB010000270.1:0-2861 GCA_044374175.1 Bacteroidia bacterium
TTTTTTGTCACGAATTATATCTTGCTATTGAGGTAGATGGAATTACTCATGATAGTGAAATTCAACAATTAAAGGATAAGGCAAGACAATCAGAAATTGAAGAATTAGGAATAAATTTTTTAAGGTTAGATGATGTAGAAATTAAAACACAAATGGATTGTGTTTTAGCCGAAATTTTGAGTTATGTGGAGGGATTTGAAAATGCTAGAAGAGATTAAGTTTGTAATTTCAAATTTGGTTTTGTGTTAAAGTAAGCACTCGTAACACACACCTATGTTAGTTGATAGTTTCCAATCGAACTATTTTGTTACATTAAACATTCGTGACACACCCCTGACCCCTCTCTAGAGGGGAAATATTAGTTAAAAATTGAGATGTATTGCACAATATAAACTTCCCGTTTGAGTTAACTAATGTCAAAGCTGCACGTTTTGAAAATACCATTAAAAATTCTTTTAATTTTACTATTGATTCCCAACCTATTATTTGCTAAAACAGCCTGCGATTCAACCTTTTTAAAAAGTATAAAATATACTCTGTCCTTGGCGTCCATTAGAATTTTAAACAACAAATGGGCCACACAATTGCAAGTTTCAAAAAATAAATTTGGGCTATTATTGGCACTCGATTATTAACAAAAATATATTCCTTTTAAAAAGCCTTTGATAGCAGATAATTTGAATTAAAGAATTTATGTTAGATATAAGATTGGAGGATTTTATCAAATGAATAAAAATAGAATTTTTAAAAATGTAGGATTGTGTTTTTATAAGCGTTACAGCAATAGTATAGCTAAAATTGAACGAGCTCCTAAATATCAACAAACAGATACTATTGTGTACTTTTCAATTGATGAAAAAATAAATTCCTTTGGACTGCTTATCAATTGTACTTCTCAAATAAAAATCACCAAACAATTTTCCATTTTAATTTGCCCATTTTTAGGAATTATTCAAAAATAAAAAGTGAGAGAAAATAACAGTGATTTTAAAAATACGATATGTGATAAAAGATATACTATTACCAATTGCATTTATTTTTTAATAAACTTCTTCATTACTTGACTGTTTTCATTTATCAGTTTCAAAAAATGAACACCTTTATTTAATGCACTCACATCAATAGATGTAAACCGTGTGCCATTTGTTAACGCAGCAGAATAAAGTATTTTCCCCGACAAATCTACAATTTGCATCATTTTGTATTCTTGCATCCATTTAATTGTTAGTATACCATTTGTAGGGTTAGGATTTAAATTAACATCCTCCAATACTTTTTCTTTAATACCTTGTTCAATAGGTGTTTCATACGGAACTGCAAAAGCTGCTGCCGAGCCAATAGATAACCTTGCTAACTTATGAAAATATGGGATATTAAAATAGAAGATCGAATCAGAAGCTAAATGGTATTGTGGATTTGAGTCGTTATCCCAATCTTGAATCATCAATACTGCTCCATAATCACGATTCCAGAAGGAGGCGTGATCGCTATAGGTTGCTCCCGGATTTACTAAAATCATATTCAATCCTATATTATATTCGATATTCACCGACAATACTGTATCAGCTATTGCCTGCGAATTTCCTATTGGTTTTGCGTGCACTCTTGCAACCGAATCATTATCACTATCATGGGCTATGGCATCCATGTTGATAACACCATGAATGGAGTCGTTGTCGACATAAGCTGAATTGGCATAATTAGCGCTTCCTAAGAGTCCGTATTCCTCATCATCCCAAAGTGCAAAAATAATGGTATATTCAAAATTATAATCTATTAAAATCCTTGCAGCTTCTAAAACAGTTGCAACACTTGCTGCGTTATCATCAGCACCTGGTGAAATTGGACCATTTGGCATGGCATCATAATGCGCACACAAAATAACTTTTTTATTTGGATAAAGCATTCCAGGTTTTACTGCCCAAATGTTTTTACCGCCTGAAGATCCAAAACTTGCTGAATCTACCTGGTAACCGTAAGAAATTAACTTATTTCTTATAAATTTAAATGCCAATTCATTACCTGGTCTGTTTCTATTTCTTGAAAAGATAGTGTCAACCACCCCGTTCACAAATACACCTCTTTCGCCTGATAATTCTGCTGTACGAAACATCAAGGTGTCGATATTAACCGAATCGAGAATAGCCTGAATAGATGAAATTTGTGCATGTGATACAATTGGAAGCACAGCGATTGCAATAGCGTAAAATATTTTTTTCATTTTTTTATTTTTGGTTACTGTTGTATAAAAGTTTATTTTAATAATTAGATCTTAGAAACATAGTACATATCAATCTCACCCTTGCCTTTAGCTTGCACTTTTGCTTTAAGTAAGCAAGTAAATTTATTTTTTACCCATAAATAGGTTGTTTCACTCATACATATGTTGCTAAATAAACCATTTTCAGGCGTGTCGCTTTGTTGCATTGACTTACTTTTTTACAATTAGTTTTTGATGATAAATTTTATCAACACGATATACATTTACATGATAAATTCCACTTGCTAGCCCTACTATTTCAATTGGATATTGAACATCACCCTTCGGTAAATTAATACGATTTATTTCCTGACCTAAACTATTTGAAATCACTAAATAATCTTTGTCCATAAAGCCTGTGCTAAAGTTTAAAATACAATTATCATTGGCTGGATTTGGGAAAATGATTAATTCGTTTTCTTCAATTTTACGCTGTTCCTTAATGCCGGTAAGCACATCAAAATAAGCTACATGATTTAAAATAGAGGACATGTTGTTTGCCACAAAATCTCCACCAAAATAGGCTAAAGAATTATTCATCGCAATCGTATTTACAGTGCTATCCAAATTTAAAATAGGCGATAATATGTAGTCGTTAGCT
>JBILPB010000291.1:0-2852 GCA_044374175.1 Bacteroidia bacterium
ATCAAACAATTAAGCATGGGGCAAATTTCAGAAAAATTTGGATACACTAATGCCGACAACGCCAAAACACAAAAGTATAAGTGTTTGATGAGATTAAAGAAGTTATTTTTTAAACAAGAAGAAAGATTACAACTATGAAAACGGTAAAGGATTGGGAGGAAATGGAACAGTACCTCGATGGCAAATTATCGGCCTCCGAAGCAAATTTATTTGAAATTAAATTGCAAACAGATCAACAATTATTGCAATTAATGCTTGAGCACAAAAAGATGAAAGAGTCTATTGCTGCCTATGGCGAAAGAATTATTCTTAAACAAAAACTCGAGAAAATTCATCTTGAAACAGTGGCGCAAACACCACAAAATAAGCAAAATAAAGTAAAGGTATTTTGGATACAACATTACAAAACAATGGCTGTAGCTGCCTCAGTATCATTATTGGTTGCCATTTCTACCTTGATGTATATTAACTATCAAAAAGTTCAAATTCGTCAAAGTGCCAATTTTAAAGCCCTACGAAAGGATATGGACAGAATTAAGCGTTCTCAAAAAGCCTTAATCAACAATTTTAATACATCTAAAAAAGAAGAAATTGCTCCTGCAAATTACAGCGGTACTGGCTTTGCTCTTACTAATGATGGCTATTTTATTACCAGTTTGCATGTAATAAAAGATGCCGACTCTGTGTTTATTCAAAATCAATTTGCGCAAACATTTAAGGCCATTACTGTTTTTAGAAACGAAGAATCTGATATTGCCATTTTAAAAGTAGTGTCGCCCAATTTTGAAGCATATAAAGCTTTACCTTATAGCTTTACAGATAAATCGGGCAATATTGGCGAACATGTTTTTACTTTAGGTTTTCCCAGAGAAGATATGGTATATGGCGAGGGGGCACTTAGTGCTGCATCTGGCTTTGAAGGCGATACTGTTTCTTATCAAATTTCAATTCCGTTGAACCCAGGCAATAGCGGTGGTCCTTTAGTTGACGACAAGGGAAATATTATAGGATTAATTAGTGGCAAACAAACAGAAACAGAAGGTGCAGCCTTTGCCGTTAAATCTCAAAGTATTATTTCTATTATTCAGGAATTAGCTAAAGATTCTCTTGATGAAGGCTTTAAGTTAAATAAGAAAAATAATTTAGCCGGTTTAAGCAGAGTCAATCAAATAAAAATGTTGAAAGATTATATTGTAACCATTAAGGTATATAATCAAGAGTAAACAATTTGTTAAGTTAATCATAAAAAAGAGGAAAAAACAATTTATTTTTTCCTCTTTTTGTTTTTAGAGTAATAGCATTAATACATTCACAAATCATCACCAAGTAGAGTGTTTGGTGATATTGCAGGGATTATTATGTTTTTAATTCCTAAAGCGTCTAACTTTTCAAAAACAATTCCTCTTGAAGTCGAGTAGGAAATACTTCTTAAGGTGGCAATCAAAGATGTTGAAAAAACGGGATTATTCTCTTCGTTTATCTCATAATAATCAACCAAATTTTTAATGTTGTAGAGAAAATTAATTTGAATTAAAAATATTTCAATGTCATTGTTATCTTTAAATGAAAATATCATTTCTATTTTAATCCTATTTTCCTCGGTTTGATTAAGAGTTTGGTGTGCAAGAGTCAATAGAGGTTTGCTTACTTTTTTAAACAAACTTACGTCTATTTTATTTCGAACAACTTCGATTTTTATTAATTGAATTTCTTCTGCAGCAATTGAAGTTTCTTTTTCCATTTAAATTGCCAATAAAACCATTTTTGTTTCGGAAAGTTTCTGGTATGAATTTACTTTTTCAGCCACCCTATTTTTTGTTTCAATATCGCCTAAAAAAACATATTGATATTCATTGGAGGAGTTGATATTGATTAGTTCGACTCCCAAAGCAAGTTCCATTTTAATGATACTTTTTAAGGTAAGATTTTGCATTCCATTAAGCCACTTTGAAACTTCTGAAGGTTTTTTACCCATTTGCTTAGCTAAATCTTGCGATTTCCAACCTTTAAGTTCCATCGCCAAACGCACCTTTTCCGTAATAGCCAAATTTTTTTCAATAAACTTGTCTATTTCTGGGTTACGGTTTTGATTTAACCATGATGTAATTATGTTGCCTTCTTTTTTCATTTTTCTTGAGTATCTTTAATTAAATTCCAATTCAAATCCTCCATTAAAAATTATATCAGAGAAATCACTATTCCACAAGATATCCTTCTTTACAAATGCTTCATTGATTAACTTTGTAAGTTTATTTGCCATTTTAAAATGAGACTTCACTTTGGAACAATCTTGAGGCTTTGCTGCTGTTTTAATATCACTACTGAATAAAAACACTACAGAATTATTTGCTCTTAAACAATAAAGTCTAAGATTGTTTGGAACATTTACTCTTTTATTATTTTCAATTACTTCCACATATGCTGGCACTCTATCAATTCCATGCGGAGGCAGGGCACTAGCGTCTGATGTTTCTGCCTCATTTCTAAAATATAGTTGATATGCCCCAATTTTATTTCCAATTTTTTCAATCCAAGCCATGATGTGATATAATTTATCCTTATTCTCAATGGTATGTTTCTCGATAAATTTTTGAAACAACGAAACATCATCATTAACCGACACTGAATAGTAGGTAACCTTGTTAAACTTTTGAATTAATATTATTTTGCCAAAGTTATTCATTTATAAGTTAATTTACAAAGAGAATTCACTTTTAAGTTATTTTATGTTACTCGAACAATTTATTTTTTCCTCTTTTTGTTTTTAGCATTCTCCGTCTTAAATTCTTTCCAAACAAATATATCCTCAAAATTTTGCGGTCTGTATGCTGCATACCAAGCAAAATCTTTTA
>JBILPB010000271.1:0-2851 GCA_044374175.1 Bacteroidia bacterium
TTGCCGCTAAATTGTGTTCCAGGAACGGCAGAGGTAAAACGGTAATTCGTGAAACCAAATTCACTGGTCACTGTAATACTGTTGCTTTCCACTTCATACGTACCTGTACCTTTAAACACTATGTTAAAAGTAACCTCTGCGCCGAATCCGGTATGGGCAATAATAAACAAAAGTAAAACTTGAAGAATCTTTGGCCATTTCATTTGATTAATCCTGGGCAAGATTCTGTTTTGATTGTATTGGTTTAACATCATAAAAATTATTTTAAACAAAAAAATTTAGATACAGAATTTTAAATAGGAATAAAGTTAAAAATGACCCCGCTAATTAACCTAATCAATTTCTGCTACATTTGGACTAAAATCATAAAAAGGTACAAACTTTCCGGTTATTAAATAAATTGGAAATTTTCATGTTGTAGATTTGTTGACTTATATAGTTAACTAAAGTTCTAAAATTATGAAATCATTTGTAAATAGCCCAAAGGCATTCCAAAGATTGTTTTTGTGTCTTTCCCTCCTGTTTGTTACGGCTGGGTTTTATGTTAAAGCAAATGAATCAGTAGTCTTTAACAAAGTAGTATCGTCTACATCTGCTACAACAAATACAGTCAATAACGTTCAGAATGTTAGCGGAACAAATTTTAAGTTTACTTCTAGAAATGCTACTTTTGCACTATCAAAAACGAACAATGATGTCAATGGTACTTTAACTTATTACAATTCGAGTAATGTATTGGTTTCGGTCGCAGGCACAATAAAAGGTAAAACAAATGGCACAACTAGTCTATATTTTGAAAACACTGCTGAAACTTCATTTTATTTATTGGTCGTACCCGGAAATGAATCTAATGCTGATTTTGTAACAGATGCTGATCCTAATTTTAATAATTCAGGGCCATATGATGCATTAAATACCCTTTTTAAAACTCAATCTGCAGCATCATCAAGTTCAAGCAACAGTAAATCAGTCGTGGTAAGCCTAGATAATCCAGCTGGAGTTACTGAATCTAATACAGCCTACATAGTATATACCTTAAGCTTTTCAGGAAGCCGTTCCGCATCTAGTCAAACCGTCAGTTTTAGCCCAAGTATCACAGCTGTATCTGCCACTTCAGGATCAGATTATACAAATTCTATTGAATACTCCACCACAAGTTCAACCAGTGGTTTTACAAGCGTCAGCTCCAGTGTCAGCGTAGCATACAATGTAAATACCGTGTATCTTCGAGTTCCTTTGAAAGACGATTTACTTCCAGAGTCGAATGAAACAATTAATTTAAGCACAGGAGCCTTCTCCGGTGCAGGAATAGGCGAATTAGCCAATGATCAAACGGGCGCCGTAGGCACTGGCACAATTCTTGACGATTCAGATCCTTATTTATGGACTGGAACTACAAACACGACATGGAGCACGGCTACCAACTGGAATGCTGGCACAACCCCAGGTTCAGGCGACAACGCCAAAATACCTAGTGGTATTTCAAATTACCCCGCATTAGGCGCAAACGCTTCTGTGAATTCAATTGAAATCGTTTCTGGAGCTAGCCTTAATACCTCAGGTTTTAAATTAACCGTCAATGGGAATTTGACCAATAACGGCAGCATTAGTGGGACCGAAGGAAGTGGAAAATTATCCATGGCTGGAGCAAGTGCCCAAACAATTTCTGGCACCGGAAGCATCGATAATTTAGAAATCAGCAACAGCAGTGGTGTAAGCATCGTTTCTGGAAATACCCTGACCATCAACCAAGGATTTTATCCAGTATCAGGAATATTAACAACCAACGGAGGACTTGTCATGAATAGTGATGCCAACGGAACGGCATCGATTTTTCAAAAGGCAAGTTGCTCTACCTACATTTCGGGAAATGTCACTTTAAGACGTTACATAAATCCCAATAATAACAGCTCTTATCGATTTATCGGAAATCCATTTGCCGATAATACCAAAACCCTATCTTCCTTCACCAATTTACCACTAACTTACGCGTACAAATACGACACAACCAACCCAAATCCAAACCCAACAAATAGTACAGGAGATCCTGCCTGGGCACGTCTTTCAAGTTCATCAATCTTCGAACAAAACAAAGGAATCATTACGTTTGTCAACTCCGCAGCATCCGCATTTACTATCGAAGCTAATGGCCCCCTGCATCAATGTGATGTCCAGATTCAACTTTCTTCTTATTCTAACAATGATGCAAATAAAGGATACGTTTTATTGTCAAATCCATATGCTGCATTTTTAAACCTTTCAGCTAATCCTTCAGGATCAAGAAGTAATGTCCAAAGTGGGTTTTATATTTGGGATACGGCAACGTCTGAAGCAGATGGTACTTCACAAAAATCCGCCCAAAGTGGGTATAATGCCAAAGGGAAATATAAAACCATTATTCCAGGTGGCGGAGGGAACGATGCAACTTTGGTACCGCCAATGGGTGCATTTCTAGTTAAATTGACAACTGCTACTACCCAACAAACAGGCACTATCACCTTCAAAGAAACAGAAAAGGCCAACACGAGAAATGTACAATATTACACTCCTTTTGCAATTAAGCCGATTCCGGGAATTGGAAATACCAACCCGACTATGAATAGAACAATAGAAAAACCTGCCCTGCCATTTTACTATTTAAAACTCATACACAAGGGCCGCGAAATCGATGATTTTAAATTGATTTTTAGAGAAGAGGCTTCCAATGAATATGACATTTGGGATTTAACCAAAATGCCTAATTCTAGCCTTGATCTTTACTCAAAAATGCCTAATTCCACCTACAGTTTCGCTGTGGATTCAAGATCAAATAACTTCGAAAGTTTTGAGATTCCAATCTTCATCAAAGCCA
>JBILPB010000109.1:0-11005 GCA_044374175.1 Bacteroidia bacterium
ATCATAAAATACATTATATGCAGTACTTTTTTTACCTGAGTACATAAGGTTGTTTACGAAACGGGTAACCAAAGTATCATTGAACTTTGGATCCGGAAGTAACGGAATTCTTTTTGGGGTTGACTTTCTCATTTGAAAGGCTTAATAAATGTTATTACCTAATTCTTTTTATTTCTTTTTTCCACCTTTTGCTGCTGCCGCTGCTGCTGCACCTGGTTTTGGCTTTTTAGTTCCATATTTGCTTCTGCGTTGATTACGACCATCAACACCTGATGTATCTAAAGCACCACGAACGATATGGTAACGAACTCCAGGTAAATCTTTTACCCTTCCGCCACGAATTAAAACTATTGAATGCTCTTGCAGGTTGTGACCTTCTCCAGGAATATAAGCATTTACTTCCTTGGTATTGGTTAAACGTACCCTGGCAACTTTGCGCATTGCAGAATTTGGTTTTTTTGGTGTAGTTGTATATACACGCACACATACGCCGCGCCTTTGCGGACAAGAATCCAAAGCGGCTGATTTACTCTTGTAATCCAGCTTTTGGCGGCCTTTACGAACTAATTGTTGTATTGTAGGCATTTTGTTAATTGATTAATAATTTGATAAAATTTGAACATACCCCTCGCAAAAAGGGAGGGCAAAGGTAATAAATATTCTATAAAAAAAAACTTTGGTTGAAAAAAAATGCTGTTCGACAAAGATTTTAAAACTTAATTTGTTCAAATATTTTTAACTGCTTGATTTTCAGAATGAAAAAAAATAAATACTATTCCAGTTTTTATTAACAAAATAGCACTTTATTAACTTTAGTTTTGCTTTTTGTTATTTAATGTCTAAAAAAAGGGAGCAAACTTTATTTTTTGAATGAAATTTTTTAATTAGAATTTGAAGGATATTTAATTAGTTGGTTTTTACAACTATATTCTTAAGATCAGTTTTAAAGCTCTCCTGCGTAATATCTGCCTCGTCTTTTTTAAAATAAACACCGCCCCAGTTATAAATTATATTTTTGTAAACAATTTTTTCATCATTAGTTTTGGTAATTATTGTTTTAGTAATAATATAATTAGACCCCTCTTCTGTATCGTATTCAATTTGTTTTACATAAATAATTTTAGCCTCTTCGGCTGCTTGCCTTTTTGCATCGGCCTCTGCTTTTCTTTGAGCCAATTCTATAGCTTTTGCCTCTGCTCTTGTCCTGGCTTCTTCTTCGGCCTTTAATTTAGCTTCTTCTCTTTTTTTCAGATTAGCAGCGGCCTCTGCAGCAGCTTTTGCTTTTGCCGCCTCATCGGCATCTCTTTTAGCAGCGGCTATCATTTCGGCTTCAGCTTTCGCTTTGGCCTTGGCCTCATCTTCGGCAGCTTTTTTAGCATTGGCCTCTGCTTTTTTTCTTGCTTCAGCTTCAGTGGCGGTTTCTTTAGCTTTCATTTTGGCTTCTTCTTCACCTAATCTTTTAGCTTCCTCAGCAGCTTTTCTTTTTTCTTCTTCATCGGCAGCAAGCTTTCTTTTTGCTTCAGCTTCAGCCTCTGATTTAGCCTTGGCATCATTTTTTAATTTATTCTTTAAATCTTCTTCGGCTTTCTTCCGAGCTGCTTGCTCAGCTTCTGCTTGAGCTTTAGCATCATTTTTTGATTTATCTTTTAAATCTTCTTCTTCTTTGCGCTTTCTTTCCTCCTCTTCCTTTTTCTTTTTCTCCATATCCTTGATCATTTTTTCCATCGCCTCACGGAGAAATTTATCGGCTGTGTAGTCAAAATCTCTGGCAGTTTGACTGTAAAATATGGCACCAATTGGGCTATTCAATACAGAAACGTCAAGGCCTGGAACTTCTTTAAAAATACCAATTGAAATTGGAAATTTGTAATAATCTAAAGTACCACTGGACACATCTACATCTTTTGTGTTCACTGAAATAATTTTACCTGTATATCCAGTTTTATTGGCAGTGATCAAGTATTCTTTATTGGGTTCTAAAACAAACTTAAACTTTCCATTCCCAGTGGTTGTGGCACTATGTACACTTTGACCACTTGTTGTAGTTACTTTAACAACTGCACCATCAATAGCTCTTCCATTATCATCATCTTTAACAATACCATTGATCTCAAGGCTGAATGCTTGCCCACTTTGAGCAAAAACCCCTTTAGTGGTTATAACATTAATCATCATGACCAAAAACAATAAAGTTTGCGGTAATGAAAGGAATGAAATAAGTGATTTTTCTTTAATTCTTTGCATATTTATAGCAACAACAACCGACAAATATAAAAATTAATCTGTAATACGTATCATTTGTTGTATATGAATTATCAATTTTAAGGCAAAATGAATTGCTTTATTGTTCAAAATTAAATTGATAGTCAATTGTTTTGAATCCAATAAACAACATAAGATATTCAACAATTTCTGTATTTCAAACTAAAAAAAAGCTTACTCGACAAATTTCTGATGTGGCTAACATCATTTAGATTTTTTAAATAATGGAACAGTTGAGCAAGGCTCACCAAACATTATACTTTTTGCAAATGGTTTGAGCAAATTTGCTATTTGAGCATAAGCATAAACTGGAATATAATGTTTATTGCAGCCTTTTATTACAACTTTAGCATCTATATAATCTTCGAGATTTACCTTACTTAAAGCCTCGGTTAACATTACATTTTCAAGCATTTCTAAATTACCAACAATTACTTTTTTTGCTTTTCGCAGAATTGTCAGGCTCAAAAGCATGTAAGCCCATGTTGGAATTATGGCATCAACAGAACAAGTAATTGCTACGTTTTTATTCTCAAAAAAATTAATGTCGAGTTGATTTAGTTTTTCCCTGAAAGGTTTCTCTCTCAAAATATAGTTTATTGAGTCACCTATAGGAATTGAAGTCAAGTAATCTTTGATATCAACACAAACCCTTTCGTCCGAGTCGTAATAATCCTCAAGATTAAAGACTACTATTCCACTTTGCGCCACCTTATTTACAATTTCTTCCATCGCTAATTCTATTACATGAAGCCTAGTTCAAGTTGAGCCACTTCGCTCATCATGTCCTTTTCCCAAGGTGGTTCAAAAGTAAGTTCAATTTTTGCAGATTTTACACCATCAATACTTCTTAATTTTTCTTCTGTTTCAGGCGGCAATGTTTCTGCCACAGGACATGAAGGAGAAGTCAGTGTCATGGTAACTTGCACCTGAGCATCAGCAGTAACTATGACTTCGTAAATTAATCCTAATTCCCATATATCAACAGGTATTTCTGGATCGTATATTGTTTTAAGTACATCAATTACTTTTTGGGTTAATTCTGTATTATCAGATATAATTGCAGCCGACATATATTTTTTATTTTAATATTAACTGACGCTTTGACTATGATAAGCTAAAGCGTCTAATTTCATTTGTTTAATTAAACTTACCAAGCCATTTGCTCTTGTTGGGCTTAAATGTTCCTTTAAACCTATTTTATTTATAAAATCTAAATTAGCATTTATAATTTCTGATGGCGCATGATCACTTAATACTCTAATCATAAGCGCTGCCATCCCCTTAGTAATGATTGCATCACTATCGGCCAGGTAGCTGACCAATTTACCATCGAAAGATGATTTTAGCCACAATTTACTTTGGCATCCTATAATAAGGAGATCATCAGTTTTTTCAGATTGCGACACCATTGGCAATGACTTTCCAAGATCAATAAGATATTCATAACGTGCTTCCCAGTCAGCACCAAAGATCTCAAACTCTTCAATAATTTCCTTTTCTATTTCTTCAATTGCCATTCGTTTAACTGAATTAATTTAACATTTTAATTGCTTTTTTTAAAGCTAAGATAAATTCATCTATCTCTTCTTTTGTATTGTAAAAAGCAAAAGAAACACGCACAGTTCCTTCAACGCCATATATTTGCATTAATGGTTGGGTACAGTGATGACCAGTACGCACGGCAATTCCTTGTTTATCTAAAATCATCCCAATATCAAAAGGATGTAAGCCATCAATAATAAAAGAAATAACTGCTGCTTTTTGCTTTGAAGTCCCTATAATTTTTAATCCATCAATTTCTGATAGAAGTTTGGTTGCGTATTCTTGTAAATTATGTTCATAATCGGCAATATTTTTAAAGCCAATCTCATATACATAATTGATAGCGGCAGCCAATCCAATAGCACCAGCAATATGTGGTGTACCAGCTTCAAATTTTAATGGCAAATCAGCGAAAGTTGTTTTTTCGAAAGTTACCGTTTTAATTACACCACCACCAGTCTGATAAGGAGGCATGGCGTTAAGCCACTTTTCTTTTCCATACAATATTCCTATACCAGTTGGACCAAACAATTTATGTGCGCTGAAGCAATAAAAATCTGCATCCAAATCAAGTACATCAACTTTTAAATGTGGCACAGCTTGAGCACCATCAATTAAAACAGGAATATTCAATTGGTGTGCAAGTGCTATCATTTCCTTAATTGGATTTATGGTACCTAAGGTATTTGACACATGTGTAATAGCAACTAATTTTGTTTTGGAATTTATTAGTTTTTTAAATGCTTCTATCTCGATCTCACCATCTTTGTTTATCGGTATAACTTTTAATTGCGCGTTTTTATCTTCACACAATTGTTGCCAAGGTAAGATGTTGGAATGATGCTCCATGGAAGAGATAAGAATTTCATCTCCCTCCTTAATAAATTTCTTTCCAAAAGAATAGGCGAGCAAATTAATTGCATCAGTGGTTCCTTTTGTAAAAATTATTTCATGCGCATGTTCAGCATTAAGGTATTTTTGAATAGTTGCTCGTGCCTCTTCATAGGCAATGGTAATTTCTTGACTTAAAGAGTGAACTCCTCTATGTATATTGGCATTTTGAAAACTATAATAGTGATTGATAGCATCAATTACAGCTTGAGGTTTTTGTGCTGTTGCCCCATTATCAAAATAAATCAATGGTTTATTGTTAACCGTTCTTGAAAGTAATGGAAAATCTTTCCTTACTATCAGCGGGTCAAATGATTTTTTTTTTGATTCTGTTAACATTATAATTTTATGATTGAAAATGCTTTTCGATTAAGCTATCGAGGTAATTTCTATATGATTCAATTTTAATTGTTTGAATGACATCAATAGCAAAAGCATACATTAACAGTGACTTAGCACTATCTGGCGAAATGCCTCTAGCTCTTAAATAAAAAACTGCATTTTCATCTATTTGGCCAGTGCTTGAACCATGAGAACATTTTACATCATCGGCATAAATCTCCAGTTGCGGTTTTGTATTCATAGTAGCATCATCGCTTAACAACATATTTTTAGATGATTGATAAGCATTCGTTTTTTGAGCATCTTTTCTAACAAAAATTTTACCATTAAAAACACCTGTACTTTTATCATTAAGAATACCTTTGTATAGTTGATTACTTTCGCAATGCGGCATTTGATGATCTACCAAGGTGTGATTATCTACATGTTGTTGCTTGCTTAAAAGCTGTAATCCATTAAGATGTGATGTGCAATGTGTGCCATTTAAAACAATATTTAAATTATTGCGCATCCATTTGCCACCAAGTGTTACAGTGTTTGTATCGAAATGAGATTGTTGTTCCTGAAGCACTTGTGTAGTATTAATTTGAATAGCCAAATCATTTTCGGATTGCAACTTATAATAATTCACAAAAGCACTTTGTTTTACCGTAACCTCTGCAACAGTGTTTAAAAGATAGGGCTCAGAAGCATTTTCGCTATAAAAAGTTTCGACAATGCTAACATTAGAAAATTGTTCAGCAACGATGATATGATGCGTTTGAAAAACCTGATTCGTAGAAGAATAGTTTATGTTATTGATTTGAATAGGCCTTTGCAACTGGGCGTTGGGTGCAATGTAAATTAACAAACCATTAGAAGCCATCGCAGTGTTTAATTGTGCAAATGCATCTTTAAAATTGTTAACTTGTACACCATAATATTTTTCAAATATTGCTGAATGCTCCTGCGCTGCTGTTTTGAGGTCGCAAATAATGCAATCTTTGTTTTCAATATTTAAATCAGATTCGTTTGCTATTAATTGTCCGTTTACCAAAAAAATATGGTTTGCATCTAAATTGTTTTTGCGGTATGAGGCATAATCAATTTGTGGTTTATTGGGATCAAATGAAATCCAATTGAATTCGTTTTTAAACAACTTTTCGGTAGAGGAATACTTATATTCTTCATTAGATTTTAAAGGAAAGCCCAAATCAATAAATTTACCAAATGCCTCTCTCCTATTTCCTTTAGAGATTGCACCACCAGGTATATTATCAAATGATGACTCAAATAAATCTGCAATTGTTTGCAGGTCGTTATGTATTGAAACTGTATTCATGCTTGAGTATTAGTATAGATTAAATAGCAGTTTCCAATTCTTTTTTTATCCAATCATACCCTTTTGCTTCTAATTCTAGTGCAAGTTCTTTTGAACCCGACTTTACAATTTGACCTTCATACATCACATGCACAAAATCGGGAACAATATAGTCTAGTAATCTCTGGTAATGAGTAATTACAATAAATGCACGATCTTTATTTCTTAATTGATTTACACCATTTGCCACAATTCGCAATGCATCAATATCAAGTCCACTATCTGTTTCATCTAATATAGCGAGGCTAGGTTCAAGCATTGCCATTTGAAAAATTTCATTTCTTTTTTTCTCACCACCACTAAATCCTTCATTAACACTTCTATTAGCTAGACCTCCTTGTAACTCAACCATCGCTTGTTTCTCTTTTACCAATTTTAAAAAATCTTTGGCTTCGAGAGGTGGCAGGCCTTTGTAATTTCTAATTTCAGCTAAAGCTGTTTTAAGGAAATTGATGTTGCTTACTCCAGGTATTTCAACTGGATATTGAAAAGCGAGAAAAAGCCCCTCTCTCGCTCTGTCTTCGGCAGACATTTCTAAGAGATCTTTATTATTAAAGATTACTTGACCTTCGGTAACACTATAATCTTCTTTGCCTGCTAAAACACTTGCTAAAGTACTTTTTCCAGAACCATTGGGTCCCATTATTGCATGCACTTCTCCAGCTTTAACTTCTAAGTTGAAACCCTTTAAAATTTCTTTATCTTCAATTCCTGCTCTTAAATTCTTAATTGATATCATTAAATATTTGTTTTGTAAAATATGATTGCTTCTATTATTTTTTATTTACCCGACACTACCTTCAAGGCTAACTGCCAATAATTTTTGTGCTTCCACCGCAAATTCCATTGGAAGTTGATTAAATACTTCTTTACAATATCCATTTACAATTAGTGCAATAGCCTTTTCAGTATCGATGCCTCTTTGTTTACAATAAAATAATTGGTCTTCACCAATTTTAGAAGTAGTTGCCTCGTGTTCAACGATAGCAGATTTATCTTTTATTTCGATATATGGGAAAGTGTGCGCGCCACATTTATCGCCCATCAGCAAACTGTCGCATTGAGAAAAGTTTCTTGCATTTTTTGCTCCTTTACTTACACGAACAAGACCTCTGTAACTGTTATTACTAAAGCCGGCTGAAATTCCTTTTGATATTATTGTGCTTCTTGTATTGTTACCGAGATGAATCATCTTGGTTCCAGTATCTGCCTGTTGATGGTTATTTGTAACTGCTACAGAATAAAATTCACCTACAGAATTATTTCCTTTAAGGATTACCGAAGGATATTTCCATGTCACTGCAGATCCTGTTTCGACCTGCGTCCAAGATATTTTGGCATTATCTTCTAAGCAAATTCCACGTTTAGTTACAAAATTAAATATTCCTCCTTTGCCTTCTTTATCTCCTGGATACCAGTTTTGTACCGTGCTATATTTTACTTCGGCATTTTTATGTGCAATTATTTCTACCACAGCAGCATGTAACTGATTTTCATCTCGCATAGGTGCAGTGCATCCTTCAAGATAACTCACATAAGCACCTTCATCGGCTACAATGAGTGTTCTTTCAAACTGGCCAGTGTTTGAAGCATTTATTCTAAAATAAGTACTTAATTCCATTGGACAACGCACTCCTTTTGGGATATAGCAAAATGAACCATCAGAAAAAACAGCAGCGTTGAGTGCGGCATAAAAATTATCTGTATGAGGAACTACTGACCCCATGTACTTTTTAACTAGTTCTGGATGTTCTTGAACAGCTTCGCTGAAAGAACAAAATATGATTCCCTTTTCGGCCAAAGTTTCCTTAAAAGTTGTTTTCACAGAAACGCTGTCAATTATAGCATCTACAGCAATATTTGACTGAACACCAGTTAATCTTTTTTGCTCTTCGAGCGAGATACCTAATTTTTCGAATGTTTTTAATAATTCAGGATCAACCTCATCTAAACTTGCAAGTTCCTTTTTTGCTTTGGGTGCTGCGTAATAAATGATGTTTTGAAAATCGATTTTAGGATAAGAAATATGTGCCCAATGACGCGGTTCTTCCATGGTGAGCCACTTTTTATATGCCTTCAATCTGTATTCCAACATCCAAGCTGGTTCGTTTTTTTTGACAGATATAAAGCGCACAATGTCTTCTGAAAGGCCCATTGGTGCATTATCCATTTCAATATCTGTAGTGAAACCATATTTATATTCACCACTTGTAACTTCTTCTAAAATATCAGACATTATTATAGTATATCATTAAAAATTATTCCCTATCAAGTTACGCTTAAACAGCGAAACTTTCGCCACAGCCACAAGTTCTTGAAGCATTTGGATTTACAAACACAAAACCTTTACCATTTAAACCACCAGAATAATCGAGTTCAGTACCAATCAAATAAAGAAAGCTTTTTTTATCTACAACAATTTTAATTCCTTTATCTTCAAACTGCTGATCGCCTTCTTTTAATTGGTTATCAAATTCTAGTTTATAAGACAGGCCCGAACAACCACCACCTTCTACTCCTACTCTTATAAAAGTATCTACCGGTTTATGTTCTGTTTTAATTAATTCTAAAGCATGTTGTTTAGCATTTTCTGAAACTGTTATCATGTTATATATTTTAAAATCAACAAGTTAAACTCTTATTTTTATTTAGAATAAATCTAAATTCTGTGCAAATTTACCATAAAAAAGGTATTGATGCAAATAAATTTAGCTTTATAAAAAATTATTTAAACTGTAGTTTAGAAAATTAAAATATTATGAGAGAAGGAACGACTTTCAAAAACTAGATCATTCAATTTTAAAGACCCTTTTAAGGTTCACACAAATTAACAGCGCTTAATAGTAGCTGCAGTTATCTTTGTGAATATAATAAACATATATGAAAAATAGAATTTTATTCTTTAGCACATTAGGCGTTATATCGGTAAGTTGTTTTATGTGTTCTTTTTTACCGAGCACAGAGACAAACAAAGATAAAACAGTGGTTACGGAAAATGTAATGAGTGGTTTATTACAAATGGGTCATTTTAACCCAAGGGCGATGGATGACAAGTTTTCGGAAGACGTTTATGATTTATATTTAAAGCGTATTGACATCAATAAAAAATTTCTTTTACAGAGCGACATTAATGAATTAAAACAAATGCGCAATCAGATTGATGATCAATTAGCTTCAGACAATTTTGAATTTTTTATAAAAAGCACGGCCCTTTTAAATAAGCGCTATGCAGAAGTAGAAGGATTTTACAAAGATTTATTGAAAGAACCATTTGATTTTACTAAAGATGAAAAGATAGAAACAGATCCAAAAAAATTAAATTTTGCTGCAGATAGCAAGGCTCAACGTGAGGAATGGCGCAAGTTATTTAAATATCAAACATTAGTTAGAATGAGTGATGCCATTGAATCACAAGAAAAAGCGCTATTAAAAAAGGATACTGTATTTGAAGCTAAAAGCCTTGCTATAATTGAAAAAGAGTCGCGAGAAAAAGTTGAAAAGAGTTATGTAGATTTTTTTAAGAGATTAAAAAAGGTAGATGAAACAGACCGTGCAGGCATGTTTTTAAATGCAGTGGCAAATGTTTTTGACCCCCATACAGAGTTTTTTCCTCCAAAAGTAAAAGACAACTTTGATATTCAAATGAGCGGACAGCTAGAAGGAATTGGTGCACAGCTGCAAGAGAAAGATGGAGCTATTAAAGTTTCTAATATTGTACCAGGTAGTGCATCATGGCGCCAAGGAGAATTAAAGGCAGGTGATATTATTTTAAAAGTAGCACAAGGAAAAGATGAACCTGTTGATGTAACTGATATGCGATTGGATGATGCGGTGCAATTGATTAGAGGAAAAAAAGGAACAGAAGTACGTTTAACTGTGCGCAAACCAGATGCAAGTTTGATTGTAATTGCCATTATAAGGGATATCGTGGTGTTAGATGAAACTTATGCAAAATCATTAATCATTGAAGAAAATGAAAAAATTGGTTATTTAAAATTGCCAAGTTTTTATGCCGATTTTAATAAAGTAGGCGGAAGAAGATGTGCCATTGATGTAAAAAATGAGATTCTAAAATTACAAGAGCAACAGATAAAAGGATTAATTATTGATTTAAGAAATAATGGTGGTGGGTCATTGCAAGATGTGGTAGAAATGGCTGGATTATTTATTGATAAAGGTCCGATAGTTCAAGTAAAAACAACGGGTAGCAATGCTGAAGTGTTGGAAGACAGAAATCCAGGTATATTGTATAATGGTCCACTTGTAATTATGGTAAACAACATTAGTGCATCAGCTTCAGAAATTTTAGCAGCAGCCATTCAAGACTATAAGCGAGGAATTATTATTGGTGGTGAACAAACATTTGGAAAAGGCACTGTGCAGAGAATTGTAAGTTTGGATGATCGATTAGATTATAGCCAAATGAGTTATGCACCAGTTGGTAGTTTAAAGTTAACCATGCAAAAGTTTTATAGAGTAAATGGCGGTAGCACACAATTAAAGGGTGTAAACTCTGACATTATGTTACCAGATAAATATGAAAAGTTGTATAAAGGCGAAAGAGAAGAAGAATTTCCTATGCCTTGGGATGAAATTAAGCCAGCT
>JBILPB010000272.1:0-2842 GCA_044374175.1 Bacteroidia bacterium
TTTTTTCTATGAGCGCTCAGTTACAACTTTTGAATGCAGATGCCTTTAACCACACAATCAAGCGCTTGTGTTACGAATTAATTGAGAACCACAACAACTTTGAAAATACCGTTATTATTGGCTTGCAGCCTCGAGGCATATATTTAAGCAGCCGTATTTGTAAAGAATTAGCCGCCATTACTGGTCATGATACTTTTAAAAACGGCCATTTAGACGTTACCTTTTACCGCGATGATTTTAGAAAACGTGAAAGTCCGCTAGTGCCTAACCGCACGCAAATTGATTTTATTATTGAAGATAAAAATGTGATTTTAGTGGATGATGTGCTCTATACAGGCCGCACCATTAGAGCCGGTATGGATGCCCTGCTGGCTTTTGGCCGACCAAAAAAAGTGGAATTAATGGTGCTAATCGACCGCAGATATAGTCGTCACCTGCCTATACAACCCGATTATGTTGGAAAAGTAGTAGATACCATTAACTCTGACAATGTAAAGGTAAAATGGAACGAACTCGATGGTTCTGATGAAGTATTAATGATTACCGAAAACCATGATAAACTATGAGTGCTTTAAGCGTTAAGCATTTGCTGGGAATTAAAGATATCAATGCCAATGATATTGACATGATATTTAAAACGGCCGATACTTTTAAGGAAGTAATTAATCGTCCGATTAAAAAAATTCCTTCTTTACGTGATATTACCATTGCTAATTTATTTTTTGAAAATTCAACGCGAACTAAATTATCCTTTGAATTAGCCGAAAAACGTCTTTCGGCCGATGTCATTAATTTTGCTGCAAGCTCATCATCAGTAAGTAAAGGCGAGACCTTGATTGATACAGTGAACAACATATTGGCTATGAAGGTAGATATGGTGGTGATGCGCCATCCTTATGCTGGTGCTGCTCAATTTTTATCGAAGCACGTAAATGCTACAATTGTAAATGCGGGAGATGGTGCGCATGAACATCCTACACAAGCGCTTTTAGATGCTTTTTCAATTAGAGAAAAACTAGGTGATTTAAAGGGTTGTAAAGTAACAATTGTTGGCGATATTTTGCACAGTAGAGTGGCTTTAAGCAATATCTTTTGTTTGCAAAAATTAGGGGCCGAAGTCATGGTTTGTGGGCCAACAACTTTGATTCCGAAATATCTCCATGAATTGGGAGTGAAGGTTGAAACTAATCTAAGAAAAGCGCTAGAATGGTGTGATGTAGCTAATATGTTGCGCATACAATTGGAGCGTCAAGACATTAAATTTTTCCCAAGTTTGCGAGAGTATGTAATGCTTTATGGATTGAACAAAGAGATTTTAAATTCACTTTCAAAAGAAATTATAGTAATGCATCCTGGCCCAATAAATAGAGGAATAGAAATTACCAGCGATGTGGCTGATAGCAAACAATCGCTTATATTACAACAAGTTGAGAATGGTGTTGCCGTTAGAATGGCCGTTTTGTACTTGTTGGCGGGTGCTATCAAATAAAGCGCTAATCAATGTTTTTTTGTTTTTATGAAACTATTTTATAGTTTTGCACATCAGTTAATACAATAGATGAATTTCAATACCATAAAAAACGACAAGTTTACCTTAATTGAACTAAAGGTAGATAAATTGGATAATACAATTTCACCTTTATTAAAATCACAACTTGTAGTGCTTAATGCCGAAGGTGTAAAAAATATTATTATCAATATGCAAGACACCAAATATTGCGATAGCAGTGGCTTAAGTGCCATTTTAGTGGCCAATAGATTGTGCAAAAACAGTGGTGGTATTTTTGTATTGTCTAATATTCAAGAGCCAATTAAAAAATTAATTGCTATCTCTCAATTAGATTCTATTTTAAACATAACTTCTACCATGAAAGAAGCTGAAGAGCTGCTTTCTATGGCTACAACTGATTAATATTTAAACAACAAACAACTCAATACAATACACTATGAAAAAAACCTTACTACTATTATCATTTATTACCATTTTTTCATTTGCTGCATTTGCACAATGTACACCTGCAACTGTTGGTAATGCCGGTATTTATCCTGATAGTGCCACCAATTTTTTGCCTGCGTTTCAAGGGCAAGCTTACAATCAGTTGATTACAGTTAAAGTTCCAGTTGATACTCTTGATCCCACATCAGGGCTTACAGTTCCAATTGAACGTATTGATTTAGTTTCAATAACAGGATTACCTCAAGGACTTACTTACGTTTGCGTTCCTACAACTTGCAAGTTTCCAGGTGGGCAAACCAATTGCGCTGAAATTATTGGTACTACCAATGATCCAGTTGGTGAGTACTTTTTAACTGTAACCGTTGAGCCATTTATTGGTATTCCTGGATTTTCAGTTTCAAACGGTTTGTCAACATTTTCTTATTACAAGATTGTTGTCAATCCAGGAAGTTCTATTCAGAGCTTAAATCCAAATACTTTTAGCGTGAGTCAAAATACGCCAAACCCATCTGATAATGCTTGTGACATTTATTACTCCTTAACAAGTAAAGCAGACGTAGAAATTAAATTAATGAATGCTATAGGTAAAGAAGTACAAAGAATTAAAACCAACGGAAACACTGGAACTAACAAATACCAATTGAATACTGAAAATTTAGCACAAGGCATTTATTTCTATAGTTTGTTTAATGGGCAAACTACAGTAACAAAAAGATTAGTAGTAAATCACTAAAATTGATTTAACATTTAATATAATTAAAAGACCGCTTTCGAGCGGTTTTTTTTTGCACTTTTACCTACAATTCAAACAGTGTTAATTTTGCACTCAAAAGTATGCCTGTCCTTATTAGAGACCTTACCAATTTATTAGAAGAGTTTGCCCCA
>JBILPB010000110.1:0-10906 GCA_044374175.1 Bacteroidia bacterium
CAAAATCAGATACAGAGCGCAAGCCTCTTAAAATAAAGTTTGCACCAACACTTTGGCAAAAGTTTACGGTTAATCCTTCAAACACTGCAATTTCGGTTTTAGGCAAGTGTGCAAATGTTTTTTCTAAGTATAATTTGCGTTGTTCTAAAGTAAAATATTTACTTTTTTCTGAATTATTTCCGATGGCAATAATTACTTTATCGAACAGTGGTAAAGCACGTTTAACAATGGCTTCGTGGCCTTTAGTAACAGGGTCGAATGATCCTGGAAAAACTGCAATTTTTTGTTTAGAGATGCTCATTGTAATGATTTGAATGAGTAGTTAAATATTGGCAAAAATACTAAAGGTAATTTTACCATACGTTCTTTTTTCTTTCAAGTATTTATTGAAAGCAAAGTTATGAGTGCCCTCGTGTTCTAAGATAAAAATACCATCTTCTTTCAATAATTGATTTTGGAAAACAAGATCAATGAGTTGTTCAATTTTTTCCATCGCAAATGGCGGATCTGCAAAGATGACATCAAATTTTGAGGGTAATTTTTTTAATAATTGAAACACATCGGCATTAATCACTTTTATTTGATTGAATTTAAATTCTTCGGCTTGTTTTTTTACAAAAGCTGTGCATTTGAAAGCACTATCCACAGCCATTATTTGCTGTGCACCGCGTGAAGCAAATTCAAAACTGATGTTACCTGTGCCACAAAATAAATCGAGTACTTCAATTTCTTCAAAATCGAGTTGATGTTGCAATACATTAAACAGACCTTCCTTTGCAAAATCTGTGGTAGGTCTTACTGGCAATCCAGCTGGTGGATTGATGTTTCTTCCGCGATGTGTTCCGCTAATTATACGCAATGTGCTGTGTTTATCAGATTAAAAAAGAAATGACTTGGTAATTGGCTGAAACCTCCGCTATATTTGAAGGTGCGATGACTATTTAAAAATTCTATATTTCTGATGTATTTGTAAAGCAAGGCGTAAATAGCCGATTTTTTTTCTATTTCGCCACACAATTTTAAAGTAATTTCTTCGGGATTCAGCTTTAATGTTTCGCAAACTAAAAGGGTGTAATAGGCCACATCTTCGGTGGTTACAAATTGAAAGGAATTAAAGAAAATCATTTTATGGTTAGCAATGGCCATCAGCTCAAAATGTCCATTTTGTATGTGCGCCAGCAAGGTTTTTTCGTTGCTGTTTTTAAATTGCGTCATGCTTTCCATGATTAATGGTTCCGTATGATGCAATAGTTTTACTTCGCCAAAAAGTTTTTCCAACCCTTTTTTTAGATTTACCGGAACAGCTTGAATGACGGTGCTTTCAATGCTGTTGATTTGCTTTGAAATGATTTCTGCTTCAAAATTGATGTTAGTATTGAATTGTAAAATAGCCGCTGCAGCACTGGCTTCAAAAAGCGCCTGAGGCACAATGGTAAAGAATTCTGAGGCAACAATTGCTGTTACGCTTTTGTATTTTATTTTAGCAAAAGTTGAATCTTTGAAATAGTTTTCAAATAAATCAAAGCTTTGTTCAAGGCTTTGGTTATTCATAAAATTAACTTGCTCGATGGCTGCGTATTGTTGATTTTTAATATCAACTATACAGCAAGCTGCACTATCTTGACCAATAGATACAAGCAAGTGATACTTAAAAGGTTCGAACCTTTCAAGATTTTCGTCAATAACGCTTAGTGCCGGTTTGGTGATACTTGCTTCCAAAAAAAACATTTAATATTTGCACAAAAGTCTTAATATTATCTGACTTTCAAATATTTATTAGTTTAATTTTATTAAATATTGGATTAAACAAAGACATTCGTGAGCACTTTGGATGATGGCGGGTCAAGCCCACCATGACTAAACTAAAGGGTTTGAGCCTGAAAACACGATGTGACTTCTTTGAAAATTTACGATTACTCTTTGACCAGCCTGGCCACAAAAGCACCATTAATCCTGGCTACATAAATTCCCTTGGGGAAAGCCTGTAAATTAATTTGTTTGGCAGCCCCATGACTTAAAACTAATTCACCCATCATGTTAAATACTTCTACGGTTTTAATGTTTTTGCTTTCGTTAAAAGTAAAAATGCCATTACTTGGATTAGGGAATAGCGACAATTGGGACGTTTGCGACAACATATTGATAGACTTCACAGTCAATTGAAAATTATTTTGTGTTGTATTGGTAACAATGGGCGCATTATAATCAAAATAAATATAAGCGGTATTTTCTATTTGCGTGCCCAAAGGCAAGTTGGGTAAAGGTTTGATGCGGTATTGAAAATAACCCATGCTTCCTTCATAATCAGATGTACTATCTGGCAACATAATATTATTAAATCTTACCGTTAAATTATTTCCATTGATGGAAACAATCGCAGGATGAGAATAACCACGTATTTCAAAAGTATTGATGTCTAAATTAGCATCTAAAGTATCTCTTAAACGAATATTAAAAGCAGGCGCGTTTCCAGTGTTTTGAAAGTGTATGGTGTAGGTAAACCAATCATCATAACCAGGTAATACATTTACAGGATATACTTCTTTCATGTTGGGATCGTAGGAGTTTACTACTTGATAGCAGAAATCATATACATTGTTGGTAGTGTCTGCATCTATGGGTGTTGGGTTGATTTCTACGTGCGCGCATATTTGATCATAGGCTTGGGCGGTGGTGTCGGTAAGGAATTGCAGACCGAATGATTGTGGTGTTAAGGTGTTGAAATCTGTGATGTTGTAGGTGTAGGTATTACCGTTTAGTGTTGGTGATAAAGCACCAGTTGCAGGAGTAACATAGTTTGCAGGACCTGTTATAGATATAGAAACTGTTACTGAATAATTTATCGAACTGCAATTTAAATTAAACCAATTCATGTTGTTAGTAATGTTGGTGTTCAATGTATGTTGTTGCCCAGGGAAAACCCAACCTAGGCTGTTCATCGAATTAACTTTGATATCATGAGCAGTATCGCAAACGACTGGAAAATTAATATTTTGTACGGTTTGATTAGCGGAATCTAAGGGTACAGTTTGATTATTTACTTGCCCGCAATCCATTGAAAAAGGTAAAGCTAAATCATCAATTTTTACCACAAAAGTATCGGGTTGCAAAAGTGTAAAACTGTATGCACCATTAACGGTGTAACTCATTGCTAACATATTATTTTGGCCATCATAAACTTTGACAGGAATGTTTTGTGTATTCCAATCGTTATTGGCATAGCTACAATTAGTATCTAAATCTTTATATATATAACCAGTTATATTTGCTACACCTATGCAGTAATTTGGGTTGTTAACGGGGTCATTATCCATGCATAAAGGCAAGCCTAGGCTGTAATTGGTTTGGTTGGGGACGCAGGTGAGTGGATTATTCGTTATAATTCCATAATAAAACACCTGCGGAAGATTTGTTAAACAATATATGTTGTTAAATTGGATATTTAGACCCAATAAAAAATTTGGCAATTCAGGTAAACTGGTTATTTGATTATTCTCACAAACAAGATACTCCAGGTTGCCTGGTAATGATGGTATCGAAGTTAATTGATTATTATCGCAGAATATTTTTTTTAGATTTATAGGTAATACTGGAAGATTACTAATTTGGTTATTTCTACAATATAGAACTTCCAGAGAATCTGGCCATTGGGGTAAACTTGTTATTTGATTATAATCAAACATCAATGTTATAAGAGAATTCGGCAGATTTGTTAGACTCGTAAGGGAATTGTAAGAGCAATCTAAGTATGTTAAAGAGTTTGGAATTGAAGGTAAGATTGCGATTTGATTGCCACTACAATCTAATGTTTCTAATGTTGTAGGTAATTGCGAAAGAGCGCTGATTAAATTGTAACTGCAATTTAAGGTTTCTAAAGTTGGGGGCAATAGTGGTAGAGCACTGATTTGATTATGACTGCAATTTAGAGTTTTTAGGGAGTCTGGGAGTATGGGCAAACTGTATAATGGACAATATTCGCAGGTAATAGACTCCATTGTATTCGGAAATGTCGGGAGGCTGTCTAAAAAAATACATTGATCACATTCAAAGGTCTTTAGATTAACAAAATATTGAATACCGGTTAGATCATAAATGGAGATTATATTTATAATAAGTGTTTCTTCATTCAAAATATCAACACATGTTGTGTCCAACTGATTCCCATTCATGCAGTTTGGGTACAAATTCGTGAGATATGAAGCGAAATTATTATCTGGTATGTTAACATATTGCCCTGAAGTGGTATTTTTCAAAGCAAATAAAAGCAATAGTGTAATAAACCAATTTTTCATATTATTTCTTTTTTAGTTGATAATTTTAGCAATTTACTATACAACATAGGCGAAAAAAGTGAAAAAATAGTTGCCTGGTTTTAAAAAAATATTTTTAAAATTCCTAAAAGTACATTGCGCTTTTGCTGGCAACAATTGCAAACAAAAAATAAAAAGAAGGAGAATATATTTTTAACTCATGTTTTAATTTGTTTTTAAAATTGAATTCGTGAGACTTCGTGTTCATGATACAGATTATTTAAAATTTTATTACTCCGATTTAAAAAACTTAGCAGTATAAGAACCATTGCTAGACCTCACCTTTACAAAATAAACACCTGAATTTAAATTGGAAATATTAAGTTGTATTTTATAATTGGTATTTATTTCATTAGCACTATTATAAACCGTTTGACCTAAAGCATTGGTGATGATACAATTTTCTATGTTGTTATTTTGAAGATTGATGTTAAGTATTTCATTAGCCGGATTTGGAAACACTTTCAATTGATTTGTATCATCCTTAGCATTGAAAGTTGACACTACCGTTTGAAAATTATTCTGCGTAGTATTGGTAACAATTGGAGCATTATAATCAAAATAAATATAAGCAGTATTTTCTATTTGCGAGCCCAAAGGTAAGTTGGGTAAAGGTTTGATACGGTATTGAAAATAACCCATGCTGCCTTCATAATCGGTGGTGCTATCTGGTAACATAATGTTGTTAAATCTTACGGTTAAATTATTTCCATTGATGGAAACAATAGCAGGATGCGAATAGCCGCGTATTTCAAAAGTATTGATATCCAAATTGGCATCTAAGGTATCTCTCAAACGAATATTAAAGGCTGGTGCATTTCCTGTGTTTTGAAAGTGAATGGTATACGTAAACCAATCATCATAACCAGGTAATACATTAACAGGGTATACTTCTTTCATGTTGGGATCGTAGGAGTTAACAACATTGTAACAGAAATCATACACATTGTTGGTGGTGTCTGCATCTAGTGGGGTTGGATTAATTTCTACATGAACACATATTTGATCATTGGCTTGAGCTGTGGTGTCGGTGAGGAATTTCAAGCCGAATGATTGTGTTGTTAAGTTGTTGAAGTCTGTAATGTTATAGGTGAAGGTATTTCCGTTTACAATTGGGGTTAGAGCATTGTTTGCAGGTGCAACATAATTTACGGGGCCTGAGATGCTAATTGAAACTATTCCTGAATAATTAGAAGAGCCGCAATCTAAGTTATACCAAGCTTCGTTGCTTGAGATGTTAGCTTTTAAGGTATGTATTTGACCTGGGAATACCCAACCTTGAGTTGTAACAGATTGCGGGTAAATATCATAAGTCTGATTGCACTGAATCGGAAAATTTATATTAGAAATTCCATTTGTAACAGAAAACAAATTTACATTTTGAGAGTCGGGCTGGGCGCATGATAAGCTGTAAGCTAAACTATTGTTTTGAATTTTTACATTGTAAGTTCCTGGTTGATAAACTGAAAAGCCATAAGTGCCATTTACTGAATAGTTCTGCGCAATTAATGTATTCGCGGAATTGAATAGTTTTAAGGAAATATTGGAGGTTCCTAAATCTGATAAATCATACAAACAATTACTATTTTGGTCATTGTATACATTACCTGAAATGTTGAAATCGCTCATACAGTTATTAGGGTTATTTATTGGATCATCATCAATACACAAAGGTAATCCTAATGGGAAAGTAAAACAGTCATTAGGTATACACGTTATTGGATTATTCGTAATGCCAACAAAAAGTGCATCTGGTACATTGTATAGGCAGGAAATGTTATTGTCATTAATAATTAAAAATGTAATATATTCTGGAACTTGAGGGAGGTAGGTTAAATAATTAAAACTACAATCTAATTCATCGAGATTTATTGGTAAACTAGGAAGAAAATTTAATTGATTATTACTACAAATCAAATCCTCCAAATTAAGCGGCAAATCAGGTAAATTTGTTAGTAGATTATTTTGGCATTTTAAAGCTATCAGTGAATTAGGCAACACGGGGAGGCTAGTTAGTTGATTATCGTTACAATATAAATATTGTAATGTGTTTGGTAATTGAGGTAAGTTATTTAACTGATTATAATCTGCGCCTAAATAAATTAAGTTTGGTGGTAAATTAGGGAGACTGCTTAATTGATTATGGTAACATTGTAAATTTGTTAATGTTATTGGCAATGTGGGCAAGCTAGTTAATTGATTATACCCACATAATAATGAAGTCAAATTTGAGAAATGACTTATGCCAGTCAAATCAGAAATAAATGAATTATTGACATCTAAACCAATTGCATTCACAATTTGCGAGCATGTTGTGTCCATCTGATTCCCATTCATACAAGTTGGAAAAAGTTGAGTAAGTTTACTTGCAAAATTAGCATCTGGTATTGTTACCCACTGCGCTTTTGTTGGCACTAATTGCAAACAAAAAATAAAAAGAAGGAGGATGTATTTTTTCATATTGATTTAGTTTTTAAGATTTGATAGAATTTAATTGATTACTCCGATTTAATAAACTTAGCATTATAAGAGCCATCGCCGGCTCTTACCTTCACAAAATAAACACCTGCACTTAAATGTGAAATATTGAGTTGAATTTTATGATTAGAGTTTATTTCATTTGCACTGCTAAAAACCGTTTGGCCTAAAGCATTGGAGATGATACAATTTTCAATCACGCTATTTTGAAGGTTGATATTAAGCAATTCATTGGCCGGATTTGGAAACACTTTCAATTGATTTGCAATCTCATTTTTATTGATAGTTGATACCACAGTTTGAAAATTATTTTGCGTGGTATTGGTAATGATTGGTGCATTATAATCAAAATAAATATAAGCGGTATTTTCTATTTGCGTGCCTAAAGGCAGGTTGGATAAAGGTTTGATGCGGTATTGAAAATAACCCATGCTGCCTTCATAATCTGTGGTGCTATCAGGCAACATAATGTTGTTGAATCTTACTGTTAAAATATTTCCATTGATGGAAACAATAGCAGGATGCGAATAGCCGCGTATTTCAAAAGTATTGATATCTAAATTAGCATCTAATGTATCTCTCAAACGAATATTAAATGCTGGTGCATTTCCTGTGTTTTGGAAGTGAATGGTGTAAGTAAACCAATCATCATAACCTGGCAACACGTTTACAGGATATACTTCTTTCATGTTGGGGTCGTAGGAGTTTACGGCTTGGTAGCAGAAGTCATATACATTGTTGGTGGTATCTACGTCTAGTGGTGTTGGGGTGATTTCTACGTGTACACATATTTGATCATTGGCTTGTGCTGTGGTGTCGGTAAGGAATTGGAGACCGAATGATTGTGGTGTTAAGTTGTTGAAATCTGTGATGTTGTAAGTGAAGGTATTGCCGTTTACGGTTGGGGTTAAGGCGTTGTTTGCAGGTGCAACATAGGTTACAGGACCTGTGATGCTTATTGAAACTGTTCCTGAATAATTTAAGGAGATACAATTTAAATTATACCAACTCATGTTGTCTGAAATATTTATATTTAAGGAATGTTGTTGCCCAGGGAAAACCCAACCTTGGCTGTTCACCGAATTAACCTTGATATCATAAGTAGTATCACAAACCACCGGAAAATTAATATTTTGTATGGTTTGATTAGCAGAATCTAAAGGCACAATTTGATTATTCGCTTGACCGCAATCCATTGAAAAAGGTAAAGCTGCATCATCAATTTTTACTACAAAAGTATCAGGTTGTAAAAGAGTAAAGCTATAAGCTCCATTTATGGTATAACTCATAGCCAACAAGTTATTTTGACCATCGTAAACTTTTACAGGAATGTTTTGTGTAGGCCAATCGGTATTGTTATTGTTACAATTAGTGTCTAAATCTTTATATACATAACCAGTAATGTTTGCCACACCTGTGCAATAATTAGGGTTGTTAACCGGATCATTATCCATGCATAAGGGTAATCCCAAACTATAATTGGTTTGGTTGGGGACGCAGGTAAGAGGATTGTTTGATATACTTGTGTAAATCGAACTAATATTAATTACTTGTGGAAGCTGACTTAGGCATGTAATATTATTGTTTTCAATATTGAACGAATACATAACATTTGGAAGCGGAGGAAGACTTGTTAATTCATTATTAAAGCACAATAAAGTTTGTAAAGTGCCAGGTAATGCCGGTAAGAACGTTATTTGATTATCTCTGCAGCTTAAATAATTCAAATTAATTGGTAAAGTTGGGAGACTAGTCAAAAGATTGCCCCCACATCTAAATTCTAACAATGAGTCTGGTAAATTAGGTAGGCTATTTAATTGATTATTATAACACCAAAAGGTCAATAAATTTTGAGGGAGAGCAGATGGTAAATTTGTTAACAAGTTCAGACTACAATCAAAATAGGTCAAACCGGAGGGGAGTGTCGGTAAACTTGTGAGTTCATTTGCTTGACAACTTAGATTTTCTAAATTAGGAGGCAATATCGGCAAATTTAATAATTGATTGTAACCACATTCTAGATGAAGTAATGAGTTTGGTAATGTTGGCAAGCTATTTAAGTTGTTCGATGCGCAGTTTAAGTAGTTAAGATTGGTAAAATATTCTAGACCAGTTAAGTCCATGATGTTTGAATTGTATACAGTAAAAAATGTTTCATTCACAATTTGAGGGCATGAGGCATCCATCAAATTCCCATTCATACAACTTGGATAATTTTGTGTAAGAATGTTTACAAAATTGGTATCCGGTATTGTTACCCATTGCGCTTTTGCAGGCAGTAATTGCAAACAATAAATAGAAAGAAGGAGGATGTATTTTTTCATGGCAGCCATATTTCTATCAAAGATAAAACAATTTCTATAAGATGCAAAAATATGTTAATGGGGTAAATTAAAATACTATCATGCCAGTTGGTCACATAGTCCCATAAGTCACAAAACTCATGATCTTTAAGATACGAACAGAAAACTATTTTTTCTAGAGTAAAATTCCGTTTCTTCTTTTAATTCCTATTAATAATGAACAAGAAGCAAGGAATGTTGAATTTGAATCAAGAAGTTTTTGATAGGTAGGTTCAAGTTTAGAAACGATCCCACGCCCTCGCTCGCGTCCCGCGAGTGAGTCTACCAAGCGGGCTCCGACCGCTTCAAGAATTGTAATTCACAGATCTCCAATTGCACATCAATCCTTTTAATTTTTTTTTAAATTTAAACTCCCGTTTCTTTTTCAAAATCCTTTAAATATTAATCAAGAAATATTAAACGTAAAATATTAAAGTTTTTAGAATTGCCAACCCAAAACAAAAACACCTTGCCCAAAGCCAACGTATGGTTATAAAAATAAAAACTTTGATCTAATTTCTAACTTACTAATTTTAATTGAAAATTAAACGTAAATAACTAAATTTGTATAAAAAACAAAGATGAAACAAGTAACACTTAATATTCCCGAAAATAAATATGACTTGTTCATGGAGTTTATCAAAAATATTGAATTCATTAAGAAATACAATGAGATAAATATTAATGTTTCTGAAGAAGAGCAAGCCGTCATTTTAGATAGAATTAAAAATACGCCAAAGGCTGATTTAAGGAAATGGTCAGAAGTAAAAGATAGTTTTAATCTTTAAAATTTATGGCTTTAAAAAAGCATGAATTGACAATTTCACCAGCTGCCATGCAGGATATTCAAGATGGCATTGATTACTACAAAAAGATCGATCATAAATTAGGAAAACGTTTTTTGGAGGCAGTTAAATCATCATTTCGTGAGTTGCAGGCAAATCCGTATTATCAAATTAAATACGAATGTGTAAGAATACGCACTGTTAAAAATTTTCCGTACTTGATACATTTTATTGTGGAAGGCAATACTGTTGAAGTTCACGGGGTAAGATTTGATAAAATGGAAAACCAAAAGGTTAATCTAAAGGATAAGTAATTTCGGATTCAATACCGCCCTCGCTCGCGTCCCGCGAGTGAGTCAACCCAGCGGGCTCCGACCGCTTCAAGAATTGTACTTCACAGATCTCAAATCTTTCATTAGCTTTTTGGATTTGAATAGAAACTTTCGTTTTTACAAAGGCCAGAGGCCTGAAGATATCATCACTAGAAGGATGCGAGCGATTGCACAGAAAAATATTGAAGTTTAATCAATCTAAATCTAAAACATAAAAACCGTTCCCAACGCCATCGCCCTCGCTCGCGTCCCGCGAGTGAGTCTACCTAGCAGGCTCCGACCGCTTTAAAAGTCGTACCTCAGAAGTCTCAAATCTTTCATTGGCTTTTTGGATTTGAATAGAAACATTCGTTTTTGTAAAGGCCAGAGGCCTGAAGGTATCAATTTTAAATAATGAACAAGGAACAAGGAATGTTGAATATTAAATGATGAAGTATTGTGCAGCAGTTAAAAGTAAAATATCCAAAATAATTCAGCAGAAATGAATAATGAACAAGAAACAAGGAATAAAAAACTTAAAATATTGAAGTTTAATCAATCTAAATCTAAAACATAAAAACCGTTCCCAACGCCATCAAAGTTCCCAAAATAATTACCCCAAACTTTTGCAAATTAAAACGATGGTTTTCTGATGATTCAAATAAAATGGTGGTTGAAAT
>JBILPB010000273.1:0-2813 GCA_044374175.1 Bacteroidia bacterium
AAAGCTTGCATTGCCCGTTGTGTTTGGTGTGCCTGTAATATTGAATGTTAAGCTACCATTACCGATTGCAAAAGTGTCTGCTAAAAGGTTAGCTGTTAAACCTGTAACTCCTGTGGAGGAAACAGATTGGTCATTGTATGTCCCACCATTACCTCCTGTGTATAATAACACGCTATTAACACCTAATGCAACAGTATTGGCGAATAAAGTGCCAATATTTGTAACATTATTACAATCAATTGAAACTATGTTACCTACTGGTAAAACAACATTTAGGCTCAAAGTACAACTCTGCCCGCCTATATTCAGTGCAAAGCTCGCGATACCCGTTGTGTTTGGTGTACCCGTAATATTGAATGTTAAGCTACCAGCACCGATTGCAAAAGTGCTTGCCAAAAGGGTAGCTGTTAAACCTGTTACCCCTGTGGAAGAAACAGATTGGTCATTGTATATCCCACCATTACCTCCTGTGTATAATAACATGCTATTAACGCCTATTGCAACAGTATTGGCGAATAGAGTGCCAATATTTGTGCCATTGTTACAATCAATTGAAACTATGTTACCTATAGGCAAAACAACATTTAGGCTCAAAGTACAACTCTGGCCGCCTATGTTCATTGCAAAGCTGGCAGTACCCGCTGTGTTCGGTGTACCTGTAATATTGAATGTTAAGCTACCAGCTCCGATTGCAAAAGTATCTGCTAAAAGTGTAGCTGTTAAACCTGTCACCCCTGTGGAGGAAACAGATTGACCATTGTATGTACCGCCATTACCCCCTATGTAAGGTAAAATGCTGCTCACACCATTAGCAGTTGAACCTAAGGTTAGTATTCCGCTGTTGCTGGCACCACTGCAATTGAGGGAGGTAATGCTACCTCCACCACTTGTCGAGGTAAAACTCAGCTCATTACCGTATGCCGTGCCAGCACTGTTGGTGGCATAAGCTCTTACATAATAGGTGGTATTTGCAATGAGGCCAGTAAGATTACTGGTATAGTTACCTGTGCCATTGCCATCGTTGCTTTGGTTATTAGCTGTTGTTGGGTTGGTGTTAGTGCTCCATACAGTTCCTCTTTGTGTAACAGGTGTACCCCCATTGTTGGCAATGTTGCCCCCTGATGTTGCAGTATTACTTGATATATTGCCAATGGGAAGTGTACTTATTGTTGCTAAATTTCCAGGATTGTTTATCGTGTAGGTAATACTGTCTATCGTATTCAATGGAATTTGTAAAACAGTTCCATTGCTCTGATGAATATTCATGACCGTTTGCGCATTGAGTAAAATCGAACTCATAAATAGCAAGGTAGAAAATATAATTTTTGTGTTCATAGTTTGTATTTTATTGTTTAATTATTTGTTTCGTTATCGTATTATGTTTACCCGTAATTCTGCAAACATAAGTTCCTTGAGGGATATTGGTTAGGTCAATTACTTCTTGATATTTACCAGATTCTTTTTTACCAATTTGTTTTTCTGAAATTAGTTTTCCTTGCGTGTCATATAAATTGATTGAAACTTCATCTGCTTGCGGCAAATTAAAACTAATATTCAAAGAGGTGCTTGTTGGGTTTGGATAAACATTCACCTCCCACGCATTTGCGTTATTAAGCAAATTCAGCGCGCTTACTGATGATTCATCGTACTGGTAATATCCTATTGTGCTTACATTCCAAGCATACACGCTTCCATCCAATAAATGTAAATTCATCACATCGGCATCAAAGGTGACTTTGCGTATATCCACTAAATTATAGGCGGCATTCGTACCATCAGTATAATTAAAATGAATGCTTTGGGCAAAGCTCATTGTTCCCATAAGCAAAGTTGCAACAAGCAGAGTGCATGGTTTTAATTTGTTTTTTGTCATTTTGTTTTATTTTTATTTACTTTTTTTAAGACCTTTTTTGTTTTTGCCTTTCAAATTTACACTTCTGCACGTTGAATACGAGCAAAGCTCTGAGTATTAGAAATGCGTAGCTATGCTTTGTGTTTACAAGGTTAAAATTACCTTAGTTGGAACAGAGTAATAATCTTTAGTTTTAACACTTAATAGGTAAGCTCCTTGTTTCAATTGAGAAATGTTTAAAGTATGTATATTACATGAATAATCATTAATCATATGAGTGGAAACTATGTAGCCTAATTCATCGATAATATCAATTTCAAGAATTTTTAAATCTATTAAAGATAATACTTCAACATTCACTATGCCATTTGTTGGATTAGGGTAAACTTTAATTGATAACTGAGAAGTTTTGGCTTCTTCCATCTCTTTGATGGATGTTGCTCAAGGCTTTTGGAGAATCCATCTTACAACACCGTTCTGTCCCGATACCCCGCTGTAACCATAGGCAATTGTATGATCAGTAATTGTGTAGCCAAGTGAGGTTACTCCATTTATTATAACATTGAAAGCAGCTTCATGTCCAGCTACATTACTTCTCCGTGGTATTTGATACCCTGTAACTGCTCCTGTTGGTGAAGTTACATAAACAGAATCAAAGTTAAAACTAGAAAGAGCCATAGTTACTTCTGAGATAATATAAACACTATTTTGCCCTTTGGACTCTGCAGCTATGAGCAAATTTGCTATAACTATTGATGTTATTAATACTAGCTTTTTCATAATTGTTTTTTTTATGTAGATTTAATAAAGAATTTCAAATTTCTATTGTCTTGTTGTATATTTCGTCAAAGCGTTTATCACTTTTATTAAAGTTTATTTATTTTCGAGCACTTACTCATCACCTCCAGGTACATGGAATCAATATCCACACCCAAACTTTGGTGTAAATATAAGAATAGTT
>JBILPB010000111.1:0-10849 GCA_044374175.1 Bacteroidia bacterium
AGCGATAGCGCTTCTAGAATCAACACTTGAATTCAACAATGCAGATCCAATATTATTGGCAGAGTGTAAATTAGAGTTAGGTGATATTTATATTTTTACTGGAGAAATGTGGGAGCCTGCCTTGCTCTATGGGCAGGTTGATAAAGGTTTTAAGCATGATGCCATTGGTCAGGAAGCCAAATTTAGAAATGCGCGATTATCGTTTTACAAAGGTGAATTCGAATGGGCACAAGCGCAACTAGATGTGTTGAAAGGTGCCACTAGTAAGTTAATAGCTAATGATGCGCTAGAACTTTCTTTACTTATTAGTGATAATACGGTAGATTCAAATTACGTGCCTTTAGCCATGTTTTCACGTGCCGATTTACTTAGCTTTCAAAACAAAGACAGTCTGGCCATTTTAACCCTCGACTCTATCAACAAAGAATTTCCGGGGCATTCTTTATCTGATGATATTTTGTATAAAAAATATAAAATCGATTTCAAAGCAGGCAAATTCCAATTGGCTTCTGAAAAATTAGATCAATTAATTTTAAATCATAGTGATGATATTTTAGGTGATGATGCTGTATTTAAATTAGCGGAATTGTATGAAAAGAAATTGAATGATTCAGAGAAAGCAAAAAAACTCTATCAGGATGTTTTATTGAATTATCCAGGAAGTTTATACACCGTTGAAGCCCGAAAACGCTATCGAAAAATGCGTGGCGATGGTTTAAATTAATTACACATAAAATAATAACTAATTATGATTATTTATAACGTTACCATTAATATTGATAGGGATATCCATGAGGAATGGTTGGCTTGGATGAAGAATGTGCATATACCCGATGTAATGAACACAGGCTGTTTTATAGAAAGCAAAATTTGTAAAATAATTGGTGATGAAGAAACGGGTATCAATTACGCTATTCAGTATACAGCTAACAATATTGAAATTTACGAAACTTATAAAGCACAACACGCGCCCCTACTCCAAAAAGAGGTTACTGATAGATATCCCAGAAAATTTGTAGCTTTCAGAACTTTACTGGAAGTACTTTAAATAAAAAATATAAATACATTGAGTCAATTCGTAAGAGCCAAAAAACATTTAGGACAACATTTTTTAAAGGATGAAAATATTGCCGCTGATATTGTAGCAGCATTGCCAAAATATAATACTTTACATCATGTAATAGAGGTTGGACCCGGCATGGGTGTGCTCACAAAGTATTTAATTAAATTGCCAAATATTAATTTAAAAGTTGCAGAAATTGATTGGGATTCTGTAGCATATCTCAAAATAAATTATCCCACGCTTATTGATAACATCATTGAAAAAGATTTTTTACAGTTAGATTTAAATCAATTATTTGATGGTCCATTGGCTGTAATAGGTAATTATCCCTACAACATTTCATCACAAATATTATTTAAAGCACTCGAAAATAAGCCGCAAGTGGATTGTGTAATTGGGATGTTTCAAAAAGAAGTTGCCGAACGCATTGCAGCACCAAAAGGAAGTAAAACATACGGTATTTTAAGTGTCTTATGTCAAGCATTTTATACCGTTGAATATTTATTTACAGTTCACGAAAATGTATTTATTCCACCTCCAAAAGTTAAGTCAGCTGTGATAAGATTAATAAGGAGAGAAACTGTAGATATAAAATGCGACCATGCCTTGTTTTTTAGAGTTGTAAAAACAGCTTTTAATCAACGCAGAAAAACATTAAGAAATGCCCTTAAACCTATTTTAAATGGCGCAACTATCATTACAGCTTTACTCGATAAAAGAGCCGAACAGCTGGGAGTAGAGGAATTTGTGATACTCACCAATTTGATAGGCGAAGCTCATAAATAAAATTATCATTTGGGCAAATCCCTCCTCCGGATGGAGGGGGTCGCGCTTTTCGTGGTGCACGGCACCTAACTTCAATCGCTTTTGCGAAACCTGTTTTCTTGAAAAACTCTGCTTTCTTTTATGTCACTCTGAGCAAAGCGAAAGCACCCTACTTTCTTTTATGTCACTCTGAGTAAAGCGAAAGCACCCTACTTTCTTTTATGTCACTCTGAGCAAAGCGAAAGCACCCTACTTTCTTTTATGTCACTCTGAGCAAAGCGAAAGCACCCTACTTTCTTTTATGTCACTCTGAGCAAAGCGAAGAGTCCTAAGCGCTATGGTTGGGCGCCATGGTTTTTGTTTTCAATTAACATTTTAAGTCCTAATAAGGGCTGTTTTTCGCTTCAAAACGCAAAGTTGCTTCGCTTTGCTCAGCAAGACAAAAGCTTTGGCTTTTGTAAAAGATAGATTTTTAAAATTTACTCCCTGTTGGAGTTATCTCCAAAAGGATCTTATAACGTATTTTTACTCTTTGTTGGTCCCAATATGTCAGTGGGATGACCAACAAAAGCTATTGTCCCAAATATCTTCCCTATCATTGAGTTTTTAAGCATAAAAAAGCCCTTCCAAATTAATGAAAGGGCTTATTTTTTAATAGTAAAACGATTATCTCTTAACTTCTACCATTTCATATCCCTCAATAATATCATCAACTTCGATATCATTAAATTTCTCAATATTTAAGCCGCACTCGTATCCTGTGAGTACTTCGCGCACGTCATCTTTAAATCGTTTTAACGAGCCTAGTTCACCAGTATGTATCACAATACCATTTCTAATTACACGTATTTTTGTATTTCTGTTTACCTTACCATCTAACACCATACAACCTGCAATTGTACCAACTTTAGAGATTTTATAAACCTCACGTACTTGAATATTGCATACTACTTTTTCTTCAAAAGTAGGAGCAAGCATGCCTTCCATAGCGCTCTTCAATTCATTAATAGCATCATAAATAATGGAGTAAAAACGCATGTCAATTTGTTCTTGCTCTGCCAATTTACGTGCGTTTGCCGAAGGTCTAACCTGGAATCCAATCACAATTGCATTTGAAGCGGATGCTAATAACACGTCAGATTCAGTAACTTGTCCAACCGATTTATGAATTACTTTAATTTGAATCTTATCAGTTGATAATTTCAATAATGAATCAGCAAGTGCCTCAATAGAACCATCCACATCACCTTTAACAATTACATTCAATTCTTTAAAATCACCAATTGCTAACCTTCTTCCTATTTCATCAAGTGTAATATGTTTTTGGGTTCTATAACCTTGTTCGCGTTGCAATTGCAAACGTTTAGAGGCAATTTCTCTCGCTTCTCTTTCATCGTCCATTACTTTAAATTTATCGCCTGCTTGAGCAGCACCTGATAAACCTAATAATAACGCAGGTGTTGATGGACCAGCATTCTTTATATTCACACCACGTTCATTGTTCAATGCCTTTACTCTACCGCTGTAGCAACCAGCCAATACAATATCCCCAACTTTTAAAGTTCCTTTTTGAACTAGTACGGTAGATATGTAACCTCTTCCTTTGTCTAACGAAGATTCAATGATAGTTCCAATTGCATTTCTGCCTGGATTAGCCTTCAACTCTAATAAATCAGCTTCTAAGCAAACTTTTTCTAACAAAACATCTATGTTAGTTCCCTTCTTTGCAGAGATTTCTTGACACTGGAATTTACCGCCCCATTCTTCAACTAAAATATTCATTCCTGCTAATTCTTCTCTAATTCTATCCGGATTTGCGCCTGGTTTATCAATTTTATTGATTGCAATTATAATTGGAACTCCTGCAGCTTGTGCGTGATTGATGGCTTCTTTTGTTTGAGGCATCACATTGTCATCGGCAGCAACCACAATTATTACAATGTCTGTTACTTGAGCACCTCTGGCACGCATGGCAGTAAAGGCCTCATGGCCCGGAGTATCTAAAAATGCGATTCTCCTTCCATTATCAAGTGATACACTATAGGCACCAATATGTTGTGTAATACCACCAGCTTCACCAGCTATAACATTAGCCTTTCTAATGTAATCTAACAAGGATGTCTTACCATGATCCACATGACCCATTACGGTTACAATAGGAGCTCTTGGTAATAAATCTTCTACTTTATCTTCTTCTTCTTCTGTTGCTACTGTGGTTTCTGCAGATACAAATTCTACAGTATATCCATATTCTTCAGCCACAATATTGATAATTTCAGCACTTAATCTTTGGTTAATTGAAACAAACATTCCCAAACTCATGCAAGTACTGATAATATTATTTACTGGCGTATTCATCATACTTGCCAGCTCGTTGGCTGATACAAACTCAGTTACTTTCAATACTTTTTTGTCTGCTTCAATGGCCTCTAAGCTGTCTTGATGTTGCTGACTTACAGTATCTCTTTTTTGTCTTCTGTATTTTGAAGCAGCTGATTTTCCTGCACCACTTAGGCGTGCGAGTGTTTCTTTTACCTGGTTGTCAATTTCTTCCTGTGTAAGTTCTGCCTTAACAACATGGGGTTTTCTATTGTCTCCCGGAGCTGGTCTTCTGTCTCTGTTGAAAGGTGGTCTTTGTTGCTGCTGATGCTGTGCAGGAGGATTTCCAGAACCATCACCCATGGGTTTTCTAGGTTCGTTTGCAGTAAATTCTGTAGTATTTACTGCACCTTTGGTAATTCTCTTTCTTTTCTTTTTAGAGTTTTTATCAAAACCGCTGCTCGAAGCCACAGGCTTTTTCTTGTCATCTTTAACAGGCAATACAATCTTTCCTAAAATGGTTGGACCATCAAGTTTATTGTACTGGGTTACATGTATATTTTCTGTATCTTCAGCTTTAGTTTCTTCACTAACAGGTGTTTCTTCTGAAATGGCAGTTACAACTGCAACGGCAGGTGTTTCAACTTTTTCTTCAACAGGTTCAACACTTTTTTCTTCAACTACCTTGGCTTTTTTTCCTTTAGTCTTTGGTGCTTCCGCAGCCTTAGCAGAAGCTTCTTCTTCTTTCTTTTTCTGCGCTTCAGCTTTTTTCTCAGCTGCTGTCTTCTTTTCAGGTTTTGTTTTTTGATTAAGTGCACTTAAATCAACTTTTCCAACAACCTTTGGATTCGACAATTCATCAGCTTTAGCTTTGATAATTTCAGGCTCTGTTGGAGCGGCTGGTGTTTCAACAACAACTGGTTTAACTTCTATTTTTTCAGGAATTGGCACAACTACAGGTGGCTCCTCTTTCTTTTCACGGATTGGTGCCGATAAGGTAGTGTTTTTAATAAGTATTTCTTCCTGCTCCTTTTGCTCCACTTTGGGAGTTTCAACTGGTTTTTCTTCGATAATAATAGTTTCCTTCTTATGACGAGTACTTAAGCCAATTGCTTTAGATTCTTCTTTTACAGACTTGTCTTTTGCAAATTCCTTTTCAAGCACCTGAACAACTTCTTTTGAAAGTTTGGTGTTTGGGTTATTTTCAATTTTAATACCTTTTTTCTCAGCTTCCTCTATTAGAGTGCTAATACCAACGTTTAATTCACGTGCTAATTTACTTAATCTTATTAATTCTTGTGTTTCCGACATGCTTTTTTTTAATGCTGCTTTAACTTATGCTTTATTGTTTTTACTTTAATTTAAAATACTCTGTTTGGAACAGTGGTTAAATAAGATTAGTTTTTGAAGACGTTACATATTAAATGGTTAAAGTTATATTGAAATTACTGCAAAATACACTTATTTTTCGGATTATTCAAATTCGGCTTTTAAAATGTTTTTAACATCGTTGATGGTTTCTTCTTCCAAGTCAGTTCTTTTAACCAATTCTTCAACACTTAATTCTAAAACAGATTTTGCTGTATCGCATCCAATAGCCTTCAATTCATCAATAATCCAAGATTCAATTTCATCTGAAAACTCTTCTAAATCCACATCCTCCTGATCAACATCCGAATCGCGATAAACATCAATATCATAACCTGTTAATTTACCTGCCAACTTAATATTATGTCCACCTTTTCCGATGGCTAATGAAACCTGATCTGGCTTTAAGAATACTTCTGCGCGCTTGGTATCTTCATCTAATTTGATGCTTGTGATTTTAGCTGGACTCAAGGCACGGGTAATGTATAATTGCGTGTTTGATGTGAAATTAATAACATCAATATTCTCATTTTTCAATTCGCGAACAATTCCATGTATCCTTGAACCTTTCATACCAACGCATGCCCCAACCGGGTCAATTCTGTCATCATAACTCTCAACAGCTACTTTAGAACGCTCCCCTGGCTCACGCACAATCTTTTTAATAGTAATTAAACCATCAAAAACTTCTGGAACTTCTAATTCAAATAAGCGCTCTAAAAACATTGGAGATGTTCTTGAAAGCACAATTACTGGTGTATTGTTTTTCATTTCAACACGCGCAACAACTGCTCTAACAGTATCGCCTTTTTTATAAAAGTCGGAAGGTATTTGTTCTGTTTTTGGTAAAACAAGTTCGTTACCTTCATCATCTAATATTAATATTTCACGCTTCCAAACCTGGTAAACTTCACCAGTAATAATTTCACCAACTCTTTCTTTATACTTTTTAAAGATACCATCCTTTTCAAGTTCCATGATGCGTGAAGCTAAATTTTGACGCAAAGCTAAAACAGCTCTTCTTCCAAAGTCATTCATGTTCACAGGTTCGGTTATTTCCTCACCTAATTCAAAATCTTTATCCACTTTGTGAGCATCTGTTAGGCTAATGTGCTTGTTTTCATCATAATCAAAACTATCTTCAGCAAACTCATCATCAACTATTTCTCTGTTTCTCCAAAGTTCTAAATCCCCTTTGTCAATGTTAATAATGATGTCGAAATTTTCATCAGTACCATAACGTTTAATAATCATAGCTCTGAAAATATCTTCCAGAATGCTCATCATTGTAGGTCTATCAATGTTCTTGAATTCTTTAAACTCCGAGAAAGAGTCAATCAAATTAATTTTATTCATTGCGTTTATTTAAAGGAAATTATTACTCTTATTTCTTTGATATTACTTATGTCAATCATATTTGGTACTGCAACTTTCATTTTTTTACCTTTTTCAGGACTTATCTCAATTTGATTACCTTCTAATTTTAGTAATGTGCCTGAAATGGTTTGGTCATCTTTAGTTACAATCTTTACATTTCGCCCAATATTTTTTTGGTATTGTTTCAATACTTTAAATGGGGCATCCGCGCCTGGTGATGAAACTGATAATTCAAAATCATCCTTATCTCTGTCTAAACTTCCTTCAATAAAGCGACTCAATTCAACACAATCAGTAATGTTTAAACCACCAATTCTATCAATAAGCACAGTTATTTTGTTGCCTGGTTTTACAGTCAAGTCTACCAAAAAGACGAGCTCATCTTTTTGCCACTGTTCGAATAAAGTTTTTATCTGCGAAGTTGTAATCATATGTCAATAAAAAAGGGCCTTTTATGGGGCCCCTCTAATTCATTTCTATTTTGCGGTTGCAAATGTATGAATTTTTATGACATCAATCTTATTTTCTCAAAAAAAAGAATTATTCTCAAATTTTTTTCTTTTTTTTAATTATAGTTTGTATCTTGCACGCTACAAAAGTGAAAAAAACTTAGATTAACACAAAAATTAGTTTTATGATGTACATTAGAAAATACTCCTTAACAGCATTTAAATGCAAATTGATGGCACTGTTGTCTAGTTTGTTATTTGCTAATTATCAGTTGTTTGCTCAGTCTGATAGTAGCAATGTAACTTCTGCTGATACAGCTATAAATACAACAACTAAAACAATTTTTCAGGAAGCAAGCAAATCAGTAGGTTCTAAAGATACGCTCACAGGTATCATTATGATTATTTTGGTTTTAGCAGTGGTTGTAATTGCACTTTACCTCAGTTTTAAATCTCCTAACAGTGCTTTGAAAAGGAAAAAAGTGGCTGAGCGACAACAAAAAAGAGGGCATCAGGCAAATTAATATTATGTAGAGTCAATCGTTAGATTGACTTTTTTTTTGCTTTAAAGTGTTTGAAATCAATAATTTATTTTTCTGAAAGATTGGACGAAAACTATTTTATTTCTCGGGTTTAATTAAATCAGAAAGGCATAATACAGTTTTAATTGTTAATTATTAGGTAAAGAAAACGAATTGATCCCAAATAAAATTTAAGACGCTTTAAATTGCTGCATATATGTTAAATTTTACTGATAAAAACCTAAAATGAACTAAAGGTTAATTGATTGTTAAAGTAACAAATTTCACATTAATGGCAATTACATGCTGCTTTAGTATCTTTAATTTCTTGAATCACTACAAAATCATCACATACGGTGCATTCAATAATTTTTGTTTCACCAATTGCTTCCGCCAGAACAATATGATATAAAGGGCAAGGCTTTTCATCAACGATACTTTTCCCAAGATCTATTTCAGCGTTTAACCAAACTTTCCTTAATGCTGAGGTATCTAAATTATTACATGCTATTTGACAAGCTGCTTTAGTGCTTAATTGCATGGGAAAATGCAACAATTTTTCCTTAATTACTTCTTTTGGCGATTTATAAATATTCTTGTCTTTAAGCACATAAAAATACATAATTACAGAGCCAAGCACCACCCCAATTAAAAACAAACGCAATCTTCTTGAAAAATCCATAAAATCATTAAAAATTAAAAAGCAGCCATTAACAAGTCAATATCTTTGTAAGGCAATCTAAATGTTTCGCCTAAAAATTGATTGGTTAATATGCCATTGTATATGTAAACGCCATGTCTAACACCATTATTACTTCTCAACAAACTTTCTACCCCACCTTCATCTCCAATATTTACCAAAATAGGAGTTAATACATTACTTAATGCATAAGAAGCTGTGCGCGAAACTCTTGATGGAATATTAGGAACACAATAATGAATTACACCATGTGTTCTAAATACCGGATTGGTATGATTTGTAACTCTTGAAGTCTCGAAACAACCACCTTGGTCAATGCTAATATCTATCATTACAGAACCATATTTCATTTCACTTACCATTTCTTCGGTAACTACACATGGTGTTCGGCCTTTTGGCGCTCTTATCGCACCAATCACCACATCTGCAGTTTTTAAAGCTTTGGCGAGTACTTTTGGTTGTAACACCGAGGTAAATACTCTGGTGGCTAAATCACTTTGCAATCTTCTTAAACGATAAACAGAATTATCGAAAATTTTAACCATTGCACCTAATCCAAGTGCAGCGCGTGTTGCAAACTCACCCACGGTGCCAGCACCCAAAATAACAACTTCTGTAGGTGATGTGCCTGTAATACCACCAAACATACTTCCATTGCCATTATTGATATTGCTTAAATATTCAGCTGCAATCAGTATAGATGTATTTCCTGCTATTTCGCTCATAGAACGGATAATAGGAAAAATACCGTCTTCATCTTTAATATAATCGTAAGCAATTGCAGTTACTTTTTTATTCATCAATTGCTTTACATAATTATCGCTTTGAACCGTCATTTGTAGCGAAGAGAACAAAGTTTGTTTGCGTTGCAGCATTTCTATTTCTTCGTCAGAAGGTGGTGCTACTTTTAAAATAATATCAGCTTCATACACCTCTTTTGAAGAGTAGGCTATTTTTGCGCCTGCTTCACTAAAATCCTTATCATCAAAGTTGGCTGCCTTTCCTGCATTGGTCTCCACCACAACCTGGTGGCCATTACTTACCAATAATGCTACCGCCTCTGGCACCAAACAAATTCTATTTTCCTGAAAGTAAGTTTCTTTAGGCACCCCAATGTATAGAGAACCCTTTTTACGTGATACCTCTAGCATTTCTTCTTGAGGCATTAAACCACCTTTTTTTTGAAGTGAAATAAGCACTTCCTTGGATGTTATCATGAAACTTAGAATTGGTTAAACATTATGTTACAAAATTAATTTATTTTTTTCGGTTATTGATAAAAAAGAAAGGTAAGATATTAAATTAAAATTGTTCAATGCAATAGTTTCGTTTCTCATGGCTGTATTCTATACTTATCTTTATAAAACGGTCAGGTAATATTTCCATAATTTTATCAGCCCATTCAATCAAACATAAATTACCTGAATAAAAATATTCCTCAGCGCCCATGTCAAAAGCCTCATCCAAATTATTGATTCTAAAAAAATCGAAATGATAAATAACTTGATCATTTGGTGTTTTATATTCATTCACTAAGCTATAGGTTGGGCTATTTACCTGATCCGTTACACCCAAAGTATAACATATACTTTTAATGAGCGTTGTTTTGCCGCTTCCCATCATTCCATCAAAAATAATTAACTTGTTAGTGGCCAACAATGGTAAAATTGCCTCAATTACTTTACTTGTTTCCTCAAGCGATATATCGTTTAGTAGAAGTTTCATGTCACAAAGATGCTTTCATTTCAAATACTTTGCAAAAATAAGTCAGCAATTAATTAACTTTACATCCTTAAAAACACTTGAGCAATTTTATGGCCAAAAGAAAAAAGATATCATTTATCAACCGACAAAGAAGTAAAAAGTCTTTTTTACCTCCTGGTACCGTTGAGGCTGATATTTCATTGATGTCGCAAAAGGTGGTGATTACGGTGATGCAATTCAACGAGAATTCTATCGAAGAGCACGTTTTTAGCCAACTTTCTGATTTAAAGGATTTAAGCAATACTTCGTATGTAACATGGATAAATGTTGATGGTATTCATGATGCAACAGTTATTGAAAAAATTGGAAGTTTATACGAAATACATCCGCTAACCTTAGAAGATATTGCCAACACCGATCAACGACCTAAGTTCGAAGATTATGATAATTATGTGGTTGTGATGATGAAAATGCTTTATTATGATACAGAATTACATAATGAACAACTTACTATATTGCTTAAAAACAATGTGGTGATTACATTTCAAGAAAATCATGGTGGCGATGCCTTTTTTCCAATTCG
>JBILPB010000118.1:0-10507 GCA_044374175.1 Bacteroidia bacterium
TTTTATTTGTTTTTTGCCCATGTTGATGATCCCTGACGGTAATGCTATTGCAGATTTCTTATTAAAACCATACGTGTTAGTTGCAATTTGTATCATTCAATCCTATTTAATGATTGCCGAAATACCCCTCATTGCTTTAAAATTTAAGAAGTTTTCTTTTGCAGGAAATGAATGGCGCTATGTGCTGATAATACTGGGGTTTATACTTCTTGTGATATTAAAACAAAAAGCGGTACCACTGATAATTATTTTATATGTAATTTTGTCGCTGCTACAAAACAGTTTAAGTAAACCCAACATATCATCAAATTAAAATGAAATTTAGAGCCGAAATAGATATAATGCCTTTAAAAGCTTTGCTGGACCCGCAAGGAAAGGCTGTTTCACAAAGTATGAAAAACTTGCATTTAGCCGAAATTACTAACGTGCGCATTGGCAAACATATCAGTTTAGAAGTAGAAGCTGCAGATAAAAATACTGCACAAAATAAGGTCGATGAAGCCTGTAAAAAGCTACTCGCCAATCAAATTATGGAAAGCTACATTTTTGAGCTGGTAGAAATTTAATATGACTTTTCTTGATTACTAAACATAGCGCACGCTGTGTTTGTTAAATTTACAATTCAACCTTATGAGCAAGCCAAGTTTTGATGTTATTTATATGGAGTTAGCCCAAAAATTGGCTCAACGCTCGCATTGTGTTAAAATGCATGTTGGCGCGGTGTTAACCAAAGATACAAGAATTGTTTCATTAGGATATAATGGTCCACCTGCAGGTACACACAATTGTGATATTGAATGGCCCGAACATGGTTGCCCGCGTGATAGTAAAGGAAGCTGCTCACTTGCTTTACATGCCGAACAAAATGCAATTTTATATGCCTCAAAAAACAATGTAAGTGTTGAAGGTGCAACATTATACATTACCTTATCTCCTTGTATTGCTTGCGCCAGAATAATTTTTACCACTGGTATTCGCAAAGTAATTTATTTAAACAGTTATGCCGAATACAAAAAAATACCAAGCGATGAAGGCGTTGACTTTTTAAAAAAATTTGGTGTTGATGTTGTTCAATTTAGCACACTAAATCACGAGTCTTAAGTTTAATAATCTTTTATTCCAACTTGGAAAACAACAATAAAAATAACAACCCTTTTCTTCCATTATTTTTTGCACTTGTGCTAATTGTGGGTATTTTTATTGGCATCAGGCTTAACCGCAACAGCCAACAAAATCAGCTGTTACAGCTATTCAGCAACGAAAAAAACAATACTAATAAGTTGGATGAATTATTGGATTATGTGTTACGCGAATATGTTGATACACTTAACCGCGATAGCTTAACTGATGTAACAATTGAAACATTATTAGGAAACCTCGATCCACATTCGGCCTACATTCCAGCCTCCGATTTACAAGCCACTAATGAGCCATTAAATGGAAATTTTGAAGGTATTGGTATTGAGTTTAACTTGTTGCGTGATACCATTTATGTTGTAACCGCTATACCTGGCGGTCCTTCAGAAAAAGCCGGATTAAAAAGTGGCGATAAAATTATTTTTGTTGATGGTAAAAAGGTAGCTGGTGTAAATATTACCAACGAAATGGTTTTTAAAAATTTAAAAGGCAAAGGCGGCACTATCGTTAAGATAGGTGTGCTCAGGTATGGCACATCTACAATCGAATATTTTAAAATTACGAGAGGTAAAATTCCTATTTTTAGTGTTGATGCAGCTTATATGATGGATAGTATCACTGGTTTTATTAAGATTAGCCGGTTTGCGTCAACCACTTATAAAGAGTTTGATGATGCCTTAAGTAAGTTGGAAAAAATAGGAATGAAGCAACTTGTGCTCGATTTGAGAGGCAATCCAGGAGGTTTTCTTGATGCAGCTATAGATATCAGCGATGAATTTTTGCCAAAAGGTAAAATGATAGTATACACACAAGGAAAAAACAGACCACGTCAAAACTCTATTGCATCGGAAAAAGGGCGTTTTGAAAAACAAAAATTGGCGATTTTAATAGATGAAAATTCGGCCTCAGCAAGCGAAATAGTTGCTGGTGCAGTGCAGGATAACGATAGAGGAGTAATTATTGGCAGGCGCTCCTTTGGTAAAGGATTGGTGCAAGAACAAACCGAATTTAAAGATGGCTCAGCAATAAGGTTAACCATAGCACGATATTTTACTCCTTCTGGAAGATGTATTCAAAAGCCTTATGAAAATGGCCGTATTGAAGATTATTATCACGATGAAATGGAAAGGTATGATGCTGGAGAATTAGTGAATGTCGATAGTGTAAAATTGAACAAGAAATTAAAATACACCACCCCTGCCGGCAAAGTGGTGTATGGTGGCGGTGGTATTATGCCAGATTATTTTATTCCGATAGATACTACTAAAGTAAGTAGGTACATTTCAGAATTACTCTATAAAAATGTGATTAATGATTTTGCTTTAGAGTATGTAAACAAAAACAGAGCACAACTTAAATACACAAGCGCTAAGGAGTTCAATCAGCAATTTAAAGTAAACTCTCCATTGATTAACGAATTAAAGGCCTATGCTTTTAAAAACAGCATTAAATCTAACACTGCCGATTGGGGTAAAGGATTCGATTTGCTGAGTACACATTTAAAGGCCTATATTGCTAAGGATATTTTTAATCAAGAAGCCTGGTTTTTTGTGAAAAATGCCAATGATGAAGCTTGTAAAAAGGCATTATTTCATTTCTACAGCAAATCTTAAATTCTACAGATTAAATTCAGGGAAATAGCATTTTAAAGATATAGCAGTAAGCATTTCAGCTATAATTTAATTTTGATTATCGAAGCATTATTCGTAATGTATGCTGGTAAATCTCCGTTATCCCAAATAGCAACTTTATATTTTTTCTGAGTAACTTGTTTAATTTGATTTTCTGTTGGAATGATATCGTATGCAATATAATTGGTGAAAAACATCACTGCAATTTGTCCTCTATATCTTACAGCAGCATTAAAAATTACATAATGCTGATCACCAAATTTATGGGTTAGTTTTTTTATAAATTCCATCTGTGCTAACTCTGCTTGTCTGTTAGAATTCCAATCGGGTTGCAAAAGACAATGATTAGTTTGAATCTTTTTAGGCTCGAATAATAATACACACACAGCTACCAACACTATGGTTTTAAAGACAATATTAAAGTGTTTAAAATTCACTTTGTCAGTCAAAAAAGTAAAGACCACATCTAATGGACTTGCTAATGCTAAAAATATAAAAGGAGAAACTATAACACAAAATGAAAGCATTTTTGTAGCTGCTATCGTATAAAATGTGTAAGTAATAACAATTGCAAACAAGATAGCATACCTATAGCTCTTTATTTTTATTTTGTATAGTAAAATAAGCAGTGCCAGTGCAAAAATGAATGGTACAGCTTCACCTGTGCCATATATTTCTTTGAATGCTCTAAAGTGGAACCAAACATCACCAGTATGATTTTCTATAGCTTCAAAAAAATGCCTGGTATTATATTCTAATTCAAAATTTGCCTCAGTTGGAAATTTAATAAGTGTATATATCTGCCAGGGAATAAAAACCACAAAGCTAATGATGGCCGATAATAGTAATGGTTGATAAGATTTAAATGATGTCCATTTTTTTTTATCATTTAAACCAATAGTTAAAAACCAAACTAAATAAATAAGCAATCCAACCAACCATTTAACTAAAACTGCGCATCCTGCTAGCAGGCCAATGAGTATTAAATAGCGTTTTTGCTTACTCTGCTGAAATTCGAACCAAGCCCAAAAACTACCCAATACATAAAATAAAAATGAAACATCGTTGTGATCGGTCCCAAAATAGCCTGCAACTAATTCGAGCGAGAAGTAAGAGCAGGCAAAAAACAAAGCACCATAAAATCCAACCTTATCAGAATAAGAAATTTTGCCTATTCTATAAATCATCAACACCGAAATTGCATGTAATAAAATACTGGGAAGGCGCACTGCAAAAGGAGTGCATCCCAAAAGTTTAAGACTTAAGGCTATCTGCCATAAAAAGAGGGGCTGTTTATGAAGCCATATATGATTTTCTGCCCATACCTTATAATCATAATCGAGCAAGGGTGTTTTAAACAATGTTGGTTTTAAAGGATTGTCAATAATGTTTTTTGCCACTAAGGCATGAAATTGTTCATCCCAAAGTACTAAATAGGGGTCAAGGTTGGCCATAAAAACACCTAGCCCAATGCTGCCAGTAAAAAGCAAAAGCAAACTTAATTTTACTTTGTTGATATTAAACGAAAATATTGATCCTACAATAGAAAGAGCACCTAAGAGTAAAGCATAAAATTGGATAGATGTGAGCGAAAGTAGTGACATTCTTTTATTGATTTACAAACTAACAATGATTAAAATAGGTAGTTTGAATTGATAGGTAAGATGTTTTTTTTATTATCATTGAAATATATTAAACATAAAATTAATTAAATCCCATTTCTTATTCTAAAAGCAATCCCTGCATTTATAAAAAAACCTTGATGGATGGTTTGATACAAAGGATTATTGACTACAATGTTTTCTCTTGATTGGTTAAACATAATTTGTTTAGGACCATAACCTAATGTGCGCCCTAGTTCAGTATAGCATACCAACTTTTTAGTAACATAATAGTCAAAAAAATATTTAATTTGGTTCTCTTGATTCCATATATAATCTCTATCCCAATAGCTGTTTAAGCGATAACTTCGACCATAAATTCTGGCGCCAACACCAGTATAAAAATGATCGTTAATTTTAAATTCTAAGCGGTTAATTAATGGGAAGATGCCATACAACATCCATCTTGGGCTTATTTGCCAATCCACACCAAATAAAGGCACAAAAAAGTTACCAAAGGGCTCTTTATTGTAAAACAATCCTGCTTTGGCACGAAAGTTTTTTCCGAATTTATATTGCAACAACATAGATCCACCATATTGCTTATCATACTGATTAAATTTTTCTGAAAAATCACTTGCTATTTTTGGCATTAACAAGAGCACTGCAGAGATGTTTTTATTAAAATAGCGCTGCAGTCCAATACCAAGTGTTAAAGCGTATAAACGACCTTTAGCGGCCTCGTAAGCGTTGTTTCGCGTAACCAATTCCTCACCATTTAATCTAATAATAAGGTTATTATTAGAATCTATTTTTAAAGGAACTAAAAGGCCTGCAAAATAATTTGTAGTTGTGTTTTTTTCAATGTTATTAGTATACTTTGTGTTTAATTGTTGTGCACTAATCGAAGCAATATCTGTAAAGGGTTGAGACCATATTTTTGTATAATTCAAAAACAACAGGAAGTGTAAAAACACAAGTTTTTTCATGTCTATTTTATGAAGTTATTTCATCAATACTTTTTAAGATAATTTGACATGCATCATTAATTTCATCACTACTTATAATCAATGGTGGTACAAGACGCATGGCGTCATCACAAAATAAAAACCAATCACTAATTAAACCGTTTTTAATACAGCAATCAATTATTTTTTTGTTGTTTTCGAAGCTGTCGAATTGCAATGACAATAGTAAACCAATTCCGCGTATTTCTTTTATTTTAGGATGAATGAGCTTACTTCTGAACAACTTTTCCTTTTCTTGTACTTCGTCAATTAATTTTTCTTCAATCAAAAATTGCAAGGCGGCCAATCCAGCAGCACAACATACAGGATGTCCTCCAAATGTTGTAATGTGCCCAAGCATTGGTTCAGCTGCTAAACTATGCATTATTTGAGTAGATGATATAAAAGCACCTAAAGGCATACCGCCACCTAAACTTTTACTCAGGCATAAAATATCTGGAACAAAGCCATAATGCTCAAAAGCAAACATTTTTCCTGTGCGACCCATACCACATTGAATTTCGTCTAAAATAAGCAATACACCATTTTGTTCGCATTTGCTTTTTAAGGCTAAAAAGTACTCAGCACTTGCGGTTATAACACCAGCTTCGCCTTGTACAGTCTCTATTACAACACAGGCAATAGTATCATCAATAAAATTTAAATCATAAAAATTACCAAATTCTATAAGTGTATTGCCAGGAATTAATGGGCGATAAGCTTGCTTATAAGTCTCACTTCCCATAATGCTTAATACACCCTGCGAGCTGCCATGATAGGCGTTTTTACACGAAATTGTTTTATATCTTCCTGTATATCTTTTTGCTAATTTTAATGCGCCATCAATGGCCTCAGCACCAGAGTTTACAAAATAAACATTCTGTAAATTTTGAGGTAAAAGGGAGCAAAGTTTTTGGGCAAACAACACCTGTGGTCCTTGCACAAATTCGCCATACACCATCAAATGCATGTAGTGTTGTGCTTGGTTTGTAATGGCTTCAATCACTTTTTTATTGCCATGACCCACATTGCTCACGGCTATTCCCGAAATTAAATCTAAATAACGTTTGCCATTTACATCCCACATATATACTCCTTCAGCTCTCTCCATCTCTAAAAGCAATGGGAAAAAAGTTGTTTGTGCATTGTGCTGCAAAAAAAGTTGACGGTTATTGAGCATAAAAATCACTGTTATATTTGCCAATAAAGGCAGGATCTGTTTTTAAAAAAATTTGCCAATATATTTCTTTATTGATGCCATCCCATGGCAAAATAAAATTTACTTTTTGATAGGTTTGAATTTGAGCAATAACGATGCAAATTGCTATTGAGCTTATGCTTATCCATTTTAACCATTTTTTTTCAAAACTGAACTTAATGAATAGCGCTAACAAAATAACATAAAACACATAGAAGTCAATTACAGGGCGCATTCCAAAACCGCCTCCATAAAACCACATCCACCATGATGATAAAATATATATCATTACAAATATGAACAAAAACAAGGCTATAGTTTGATAGATTGATTTATTGAATAAAGGAATAAAACCTAATAGTGATAATAATAATAGCGGTGCATAAACAAACATACCTCTTCGGTAACTCAATAAAAAATCGTAGTAATAAGGATTCAAAAAGTTGAATTTTTCATTGCCATAACTGTAAATAAAAAAGTTTCCTGTGCTTAATTTGTAGTAAAATAATTGCATTAGTAATAACAGCAAGGCTGCGCCAAACGTAGGAAGCAATCTCTTAAAATTAAAAGCTTGAAATGATTTTTTAAAATTATTAAAATCGTTAGCTAAAAAAGGAAGTGCAAAAATTACAAAGCCATTGCTTGGTCTAATTAGTACAATTACTGCCAGGCTTGTAACGATGTAACTTAGATATTTAGAATTAAATGTTTGAAAATATTTCTTAGAAAAATACACAAAAGCACTCACAACAAAAAAGGAGTACACATGCGACATACTTGGCTCTGCAACGGTATAGTAAAATAAATTTGTTGCAAAAACTATTGCAAAAAGACTAATAAATATTTCAATTTCTTTGCAGTGATAGAGCAACAATAATTTACGCATAAAATATAAACCAAATAACAAATAAAAGCTGGCAGCTATGGCTATCATTGCTTGGTAAATAAATGAATAGCCATCATTTGGTAAATTACTTAGCGTTGCAACGGTATGGGCCAGTGCAAAAAATGGACTCATCAATACTGCAGTTCCGAGCCAGTATTTATTTACCTTTTTATTGTTGTAGTCAATGGTAAACTTTACTTTGTTTTCGGGATGGTAATATTTTTTTTCATAATCATCAACAAAATTAAATTGCAAATCATGGTAAATGAAAACCGCTGTAAGGTAGGCATAATAGCCTTTTCCGTCACTACTGATGCACCTGTTCCAATTACTATTTTTAAATTGTTTGAAGCATAAAAAAATGGTACTTGCTAAAAGCACACTCATAAAAATCCAATATTTTATTGTTTTTTTCAAGAAAATATGGCTTGCTAATTAGGCTTTAATTTATACATCAATTGCCAGAAAAGGGCAGGTAAAAATCGTTTTAAATAAGCTGGAATTAATTCTGATTTTCCAATAAGGACTTCTTTCTTTTCTTTAGCTACTGCACTGATAATTTTTTGAGCGCAAGCAGACGCTTCCATGCCTTTATCTAATCGTGCATCGGCTGCTGATGCAGGTAATCCTTCTTTGTTTAATGCAAACAATGCAATGTTGGTTTTTATGGAGCCAGGACATAACATGGTAATGCGAATACCTTGGTCCTTGTTTTCTAAATATAATGATTCATAAAAGCCATGTAAAGCGTGTTTTGAAGCCGCATAAGCCGATCGCTCATAAAAGCCAAATTTACCCGAAAGGCTGCTTGTAACAATAAAATGTCCGTATTGCTGCTTTAGCATGCTTGGCAATACCAATTTACTTAACTGGATATTGGCAAAAAAATTAATTTCCATCATCTTTCTATCCACCAATAGGGGTGTTTCTTTTGCTAATGATCTTTGACTTACACCACCATTGTTAAACAACAAATCAATTTTGCCAAATTGCTGTAAAGCTTGTTCTACAACACTTTCAAAGGTTGCTATATTGCTTAAGTCAAAAGGTAAAACAACTATTTCTGCAGGCATTGAACTGCATTGCTCTTTTAACTTGTTTAATTCAGCCTCTCTGCGTGCCGAAATAATCAGTTTTAATTTAAACTGTGCCAATGCTACAACCAGCGCAGCGCCAATGCCCGATGAAGCACCAGTAATCCAAACTACTTTATGCTCGTAAAAATGATGCATTATTTTATAATGGTAAACTTACCTTGCGCAATGGCTTTATCGTTTATTGATAAACTATAATAATACATACCATTGCTTAAGCTCCTGTTATTAATAGTAATTGCCGAACCTTTATTGTTATCTTTAACAGTATAGGCTACCTGATGGCTCACTTCATTTCCTAATTGGTCTATAAGCTTTAAAGCAAAAGCATTACTTGCCACTATGGATGCAGGGAAATCAATATTAATAGTGCTTGAATGACTAAAAGGATTTGGATAAACAAGATTTTGTGCAGCCACCAGTTGGTTGGTTTCTTTGAGGTTAACTAAGACAGATAGGGTTCCTACAGAAGGTGTGAGAGTATCTGTTTTGATAAAATAGATATTCGAAAGTCCCATGCCAAAACTATTAGTTGTGCCTATTGCAGCATATCCATAATCAGATGTTTTGATAATACTTTTTCCATAGTCTTCAAAACTACCACCATAGGTTCCACTTTCGACATAGTTTGCTGTGGAATCATTAATAAAAATAAACATATCATTAATACCTGGTGAGTTAGGATCAAAACTGCCAACTGAGGTAATTCCTCTATTAAAACCTTCAATTACGCTATTTATCTTGTTGTTAACAATGCCAATAGAGCTATTTTGAGATGTCCAATAGATTAATCCATTTGAACGAATTTTATAAAGGAAAGTGTTAAAGTTATTCGGGAAACTTGTTAGAGTGAATCGACCTGAAACAACTATTATTCCATCAGAATTTTGATAAATAGCTGCACCTTCATCATCTAGAATATCTCCAAAAGTTCTTTCCCAAACGAAGTCCCCATTTAAATCAGTTTTTACAAGATATATATCTTTTAAGCCAGCTCCAATACTTTCGGTTGTTCCACAAATAAGGTATCCATCAGGAATACTAATGATTGAATTAGCTACATCATCTTTGTTACCTCCAATGGTTTTTCGCCATTGCTCATTCCCATCAGTATCAGTTTTCACTATTAAAATATCGCTAAAAGCATTTCCTGTATCGTAGGTTTTGCCAGCCATAATGAATCCACCATCAGCACAGGTATCCATGCTATTGGCAAAATCCCATTCATTAGTACCATAATGTTTGGTCCATAAAGTATCGCCATTTAAATTGGCCTTTATCAAATAAAAATCATAACTGTTATTTAAATAGCTGCTGGTATGCCCAGCCATGGCAATGTTGCCATCTTGGGTAAATTTTATTTTACAAGCACCTTCTATTTCATTGCCTCCATAAGTGCGCTGCCATTCATAATTTCCTTGTTGATCCACTTTTAAAAGGTAGATATCAGAACTGTTAGAAAAACTATTTGAGGTGCAAAGCAATAAATAGCCCGAATCGGCAGTTTGTACTAAATCGTTACCATAATCGTAAGAATAGCCACCATACACCTTTTGAAATTTGAGCGTTTGTGCTTCAGCAAAAAAAGCAGCTAATACTATGATGAAACACAAGGCAAGTGTGACGGGTAACTTTATATTTATTAGTTTAGGATGCATGGGTTAAATCATTGCTTGGTGAATCTTAATTAATTTTTTTAGCAATGGCTCCATCAACGCTAAGGAAAGCATATTGGCACCATCTGATTTTGCATTTTTAGGATCTGGATGCGTTTCAATAAATAAACCATTTACGCCAGCCGCAATACCAGCAGCAGCAATTGTAGGTATCAAATCAGGTCTTCCTCCGGTTACACCACTTTCCTGATTAGGTTGTTGTAAAGAATGTGTTACATCAAGCACAACAGGCACTTCATGCTTTTGCATATCAGGTATATTTCTATAATCAACGATT
>JBILPB010000112.1:0-10704 GCA_044374175.1 Bacteroidia bacterium
AATGCTAGAGGTGTCGGCTTCTTTAAGCCAAACCAATAACAAGCTAGATATGCTAAACAATGCCTTAAAAGAATTTACTGTTGTAGCACCAAAAGATGGCATGGTAATTTATCAGCGCGAATGGAATGGTAAAAAGAAAGGTGTTGGAAGCAGTGTGAGTCCCTGGGAACCAACAGTGGCAACACTGCCAGATTTGAGCACTATGATTAGTAAAACTTATGTAAATGAAGTTGACATCAGAAAGGTAGAAATGAAACAAAAAGTGAAAGTTACCCTTGATGCTTATCCTGATAAAAAGCTTACAGGCATTGTTACTGCAGTAGCTAATGTGGGAGAACAAAATCCTAAATCTGATGCCAAAGTTTTTGAAGTTAGCATTCAAATTAATGAAAAGGATACTACGCTTAGACCAAGCATGACTACAGGAAATAACATCATCGTTGGTAAACTAAAAAATGTATTGTTTATTCCGCTTGAAGCCATCCATCATGATGGAGATAGTTTAACGTATGCATTTGTAAAAGAAGGTTTGTCTTTTGTGAAGCGTGAAATAAAAATTGGTCAAACAAATGAAAATAATGCTGTCATTAAACAGGGATTAGTGAAAGGTGAAATGGTTTATTTATCGATGCCCGAAGATAAAGAGAAATTGAAAGTTGAAAAATTGAAAGCTAAAAAATAAGCATGAACGAAAGGGTATATTTTAACTTTCAAATAGCTTTAGAAGCCATTAAGGCCAATAAGTTTAGGTCTTTGCTTACTGCCCTGGGCATTATTTTTGGTGTTGCTGCTGTAATTGCCATGTTGGCCATTGGAAGTGGTGCCAAACAAGAAATTTTGGAACAGATAAAATTAGTAGGTGTAAATAATATTGTCATCACACCGCTAAAAGAACAAAGTGAACAAAAGGTTGAAGACACACAAAAAGAAGAAAAAAAGAAATTCTCACCAGGCCTAAATTTGCTTGATGCTAAAAGCATTAAAGAGATTTTACCCGATGTTGTAAGTATTAGTCCCGAAATTATTGTTGAAACTAATTTTGTGGCCGATGGCTTGTCGCGAACAGGAAAATTAATTGGTGTTGAACCCGACTTTTTTAAGATTACTAACTTTACTTTAGAAAAAGGTAAGATGTTTAATCCTGAGCAATTGCGCACCGGGGCGCAGGTTTGTATTATTGGTAAAAACTTACAAGCCAAATTTTTTAGCAAGCAGGAAGCTATTGGTTCGTACTTAAAATGTGGCTCAGTTTGGTTACAAATTGTTGGCATTCTGGAAGAAAGAAAAATAAGTAAAAACTCTATGCAAAATTTAGGGATCAGAGATTATAATATGGATGTGTATACACCCTTGAAAACAGTGCTGATTAGATATAAAAACCGCTCTCTTGTAACCAAAGCGATGTTGAATGCCGCTGCTATGCAAAACGAAGAAGAGTCGGGTGCCACTGAGGAAAAGAAAGAAGAATCAATTCATCAGATAGATAGGCTTGTGATTCAAATGGCCAATACTGATAAATTAGAAGCCTCTTCAGAAGTAATCAGCAGACTGCTACAAAGAAGACATTTTACCGTAACCGATTTTGAAATTACTGTTCCCATATTGTTATTAAAGCAACAACAAAGAACAAAAGATATTTTCAATCTTGTATTAGGCGCTATTGCAGGCATATCATTACTCGTTGGAGGCATTGGAATTATGAATATAATGCTTGCTTCAGTTTTAGAAAGAATAAAAGAAATTGGTATTCGATTATCCATTGGGGCCACAAAAAAAGACATCATCCAACAATTTGTTTTTGAATCAGTTTTAATTAGTTTAGGTGGAGGAATTGCTGGAATTATTTTAGGAATAATTTTAAGTAAAGTTGTTTCAGCAGTGGCCGATATTCCTACCATAATTTCGGTATGGAGTATTGTTATTTCTTTTGGTGTTTCGGCATTAACAGGATTAATATTTGGTATAACACCCGCTAAGAATGCAGCACACCAAGATCCTATAAAGTCACTTCGTTATGAATAAAAGTAAAGTAGGTTTTCATTTAATTAAAATTACAATTCTCTTTTCTGGATTGTTATTGCATACTTACGTTTTTGCGCAAAAAAAAGATGTTACTTTATCTTTAAAACAGGTCATTGATTTATCTTTACAACAATCACCGCAAGCTAAGTTAGCAGCCACTTCTTTTAAAAATAAATATTGGATTTATAAAACTTATAAAGCCGATTATAAACCTCAATTGCGATTAAACGCTACACTTCCAGAATTAACGCGTTCTTATTCAAATGTACCTCAAAACGATGGTTCATATGCGTTTCGATTGCGCAGTGCTTCAACTTCTTCATTAAATTTAAATTTATCTCAAAACGTTGGTTTAACAGGAGGTCAGGTATTTGTTGGCAGTTCGCTCGATCGATTAGATATTTTTGGCACCAGCAATTCTACAAGTTATTTATCAAGTCCTTTTTTAGTGGGATTTAATCAACCTATTTTTGGATTTAACAGTTTAAAATGGCAAAATAAAATAGAGCCTCTGCGTTACGAAGAATCTCAAAAAGCATTTAACGAAGACATGGAAAATGTTGCTATCAGATCTAGTGAGTTGTTTTTTAACTTGTTGATGGCGCAAAATATGGTAGAAATACAACAAAAAAATTTAGCCAATAATGACACGCTCTATAAAATTGCCGTTGGTAGATATAATTTAGGTAAGATAGCAGAAAATGAATTGTTGCAAATGGAATTGAGCGTAATGAATGCGCAAACAAATCTGGCGCAAGCCGAATTAGATGTGGAATTATCTAATCTGCAATTAAAAACATTTTTAAAGTTTAAAGGTGATGAAAATATAGTTTTACAAACGCCTGAAGTATTGCCTCTTTTTGAAGTGAACGAAAATAAAGCGCTTGAGGAGGCTTTAAAAAACAGACAACAAATGGTTTCGTTTAAACGACAAATGTTAGAAGCCGAAAGCGAAGTGGCAAGAGCCAAAGGAGAACGTTTTAATATTAATTTAAATGCTTCTTACGGACTCACGCAAAGCTCGGCTGTGATTGAAGATGTATACACCAAGCCTTTAGAGCAGCAACGATTGAGATTTGGAGTTGATATTCCCATCATCGATTGGGGAAGAGCCAATGCAAAAATTCAAACTGCAATTGCCAACAAAGAATTAATTGAAACTCAAATGGAGCAGGCAGAGCAGAACTTTAGGCAGGAAATATATTTGGCAGTAAAACAATTAAACATGTATCGTCAAAAATTATTAATTGCCATAAAATCTGATAGCATTACACAAAAACGTTACGATATTACCATTAAAAGGTACTTAATTGGTAAAATCGGTATTATTGATTTAAACATGGCTATTATAGATAAAAATCAAACCAAACAAGATTATATTGGAGCACTCAGAACTTATTGGAATGCCTACTTTGAACTCAGAAGAAAAACATTATATGATTTCGAACAAAATAAACCAATTATTTATGCCAACAATAAATAGTAATATTTTATTAATTTCGCCATACAAAAAATACAGTTTATGATAAAAATTACAGACCATTTAAATAGCTACAACCCTCAAATCATCAACAAGCCATACATTATTGCCGAGGCAGGTGTTAACCACGAAGGCAGTATGGATTTAGCTAAAAGATTAATTGATGAAGCTGCCGAAGGCGGTGCACATGCTATTAAATTTCAATCGTATAAGGCCGAAACAATTGCCAGTAAAGATAGCCCATACTATTGGGATATTACCAAAGAACCCACCAGAAGTCAATTTGAACTTTTTAAAAAGTATGATAAATTTTGGAAGGATGAATACTACAAACTAAAGCTACACTGCGATAAAGCAGGGATAGAATTTATGAGTACGCCCTTTGATGTGGAGAGTGCAATGTTTTTAAATGATATGATGCCGGTGTATAAAATATCATCATCTGATATTACCAATTTGCCTTTCATTGAATTTATGTGTAAGTTTAATAAACCTATCATACTTTCTACAGGTTCTTCATTTATCTGGGAAATACAACAAGCACTTGAAACTATTGCAAAATATGGCAATCAGGTATGTTTAATGCATTGTATTTTAAACTATCCAACGCCTGATGAAAACGCACATTTAGGCATGATTTTGCATCAACGTGAGTTATTTCCTAATGTAATTCCAGGTTATAGCGATCATACTTTACCAAAGAAAATGGAAGTGCTCAAAATAGCTACCTTGCTAGGTGCTGCTGTATTGGAAAAACATTTCACACATGATAAAACTTTACCTGGTAACGATCATTATCATGCCATGGATAAAGAAGATTTAAAACATTTCTTTAATGAAATGGATTTTACTTTTAATGTTTTAGGAACCTTTAAAAAACAACCTTTACCAAGCGAAGATAAGTCAAGAGCCAACGCAAGGAGAAGTTTAGTTGCACTTAAAAATATTAAAAAAGACGAAACCATTACCTACGAGCATCTTACCTGGAAACGCCCTGCAAGTGGCATTTCACCTAAGGAAATCAATGTGGTAATTGGCAAAAAAGCTTTGCGCGATATTGAAGAAGATGAAGTAATGAAGTGGAATATGCTATCTTAAAGAATGAGCAATAATCAAAGTTTTTCTGATTTTAAAGCTTATTTTTACGGGAAAGTAACCGATTTTACTTTATTCGATTGTGCCGATTTCAATGCCCTAAAAATGGTGTTAGATGGCTTGCGCGTTAATTATGCAAGTCGTGGTACTGTTAAACTTCCAATATTTGGTCCTCTTTGGAAGTACGATTTAATAAATTCATTAAAGCGTTTAAAGGCAAAAACTAAGGGTGAAAAGCAATACACTTTAGCTGAAATTAAAAAATTTAAAAGTAAAAAGTATTTAGTTATTGATGATGGACGAGTAGCTGTTGATGCTGCGGGAATGCCTCACTCCTACTACTTTACCAATTTAATGGAATCGCTCAACAGAGTTGATTGTTTGCACATTACAGAGAGAAAAAGAAACGAAAAAGCAGTTTATGATTTAAATTGGGAACAGCTAACTAATCAATTGTTGTTGACACCAAGTAATAACGATGAAAAAGAATTAATTGCTGCTATTAAAACAACCTTCAATCACATCAAAAATAGCAAACTCTTTAATGAAAAAGAGCTTTTAAATATCGCCTTTTCTTTCCAAAATTTCTTTTATAAATATAAGATTTGGGCACGTCTTTTAAACATCGTAAATCCTCAAAAAATGTTCTGCATTTTGCATTACCATACCGAAGGAAGAACGCTTGCCTTTAGGCGAAAAGGCATCGAAGTAATTGAACTACAGCATGGATTAATAGCTACCACAGATGTATTTTATGTTTTTCCATCTCAAACAAAAAGCATCATTCATAAAGCACTCTTTGCAGATCAAATTTGGGTTTATGGCAACTACTGGAAGCAGGTATTAGAAAAAGGTGTTGAGTACCTTAATAAAATAAAAGTTGCTGGCTATTATTTGTACGATAATTTTAGCGGCTACGAGCATATCGAGAAAGAACTTGACATGTTTGCAGAAGGTAAAAAATTAATTATCATTACCACGCAAACCACCATGCACAAAGCATTTATTGAATATGCGCTTTGGTTGGCAAAAGATATTGAAACGCGTAATTTACCCTACAAGATCCTGGTAAAAACACATCCATTAGAAAAGCAGGAACATTATGCTATTTTGCATCAAACAGCTGGTGTAAAAATGGTCAATTATCCATTACCTGTGCTGTTTAAAAAGACACAACTGCATGTCACCATTTACTCAACAACCCTCTACGATGGTGCAAGAGCTGGAGTTCTAGGTTTTGCTTTGTATAATGAACAATACAAAGATTATATTGAAGAAATTATTCAAAGTGGTGTAGCTTATCCACTGGCGCAAAATCAAAATCCTGTAGATTTAATTGAAAATTTAAAGGTGGTTGATTCGAGTTACTATTTTAGTGAATTTAAGATAGAGAACTTGCTGAAGATATAAGGTTATTTTAAGTCTTTTAAATGAACCTCACTTGTCGTTGATTTTCTGTAAAGTTCAACGTAAAAGCCAATTTGAATAAAATCACGACCAGTTTCATCATTGATTTTATAATCAAATTGATGCAAATAACCAAGCTGTATGGCAGTTGTTTTAGAGGGTTTATAATTGAGTGCAAATGAAAGTCTGTTCCTCTCAAAATAGGGTTCTTTATCAGTAAGAAATATTTCATTGTTAACAGTCATTTGAAATGGTTTATAATCATTTCTTAAATTGCCGAAGGGATAGGCCAAACCAATTCTATATCTAAATCTATTTCTGTAACCATTGCTCGTAAATCTTAACTCTGCTCTATAACGTTGCTCTATTTTTAAATTCCCAATGGATTGCAATAATGTTACCTGCGGCCACAACCTAAATTCTGCATTGTTTTTAGGCAATAAAAAGTCTCCGCCTTCTTTATAAGTTTGATAACTTCCCGCTGCAATAGTTAAGGCTACATTTTTTTGGAGTCTGTAATTAATGCCTCCTTTGAACTCGTAATAATGAAAATGGTCGTATAATTTTAATGAACGTAACTGTGTTTCTCCAAAAGCAGTCCATTGTTCATTGTAGTTGAATTTTAAATTTAAAATATTCCAACTCCCCACATCAACAGGTTGAGAAAACACTGTTTCAATAGCACCTACATTGAATAGAATATAAAGAATAAATCGCTTCAAGTTCTTCCTTATTTTTCAATAACAGCAATTGATTTTTGCAAAACCAGCGAATTTGGAATGGTAATTATTTCTCCACTTTTAGTTTTAAGATGCACAAAGAAATAGGTTAAATCGGTAATTTCTCCTTCAAAAGGGTAATCTTTATCTAACACCTTTATGGTATCGCCAAGCTTTAATGGATGATTAAAAAAAAGGATAATGCTAGAAGTGATATTGGAAAGCAGCGACCATTGCGCAAAAAAAGCGATACCCAAGGCTGTAAGCAAGGTACTTGCAAACACAGCTATTTCATTTTGCTTAAGCCCCCAAACACCAGCAATTAAAACCATGGCCCCAATGGCAGTAAATAAATGCGTGGCTTTAATAATCATTTTTCTTCTTGCCCGCTCTAGTTGTGTTTTTTTTAAGGTGTTGTTTACGAAAGTTCTGGTAAGAAAAAAGGTAAGTACATAAATACCTATGATCACCAATGTTTCTATGATTTGTATTTTCTGATGGCTCATTTACTCCTAATTTTAAGATGTTTAACGTATCCGGCTTGAAATAAAATGCTTACATTCATTTTAAAGCCAAACAATAGATGCAAATAAACGACAAAAGCCCTTGAATATCAAGGGCTTTTGTTAACTTTCTGTGATCCCGCTGGGGCTCGAACCCAGGACCCCAACATTAAAAGTGTTGTGCTCTACCAACTGAGCTACGGAATCATTGCTTTTTGTCAAAGCGGGTGCAAATATAGCAGCATCTTTTGGAGTGCCAAAACACATTTTACTTTTTTCTGAAAATAATTCTAAATATTATTTTAAATCATTGTTAATCAAATGCATACATATCAATATAGTTATTAAATAAAATTGTGAATAAAATTTATGATCAAAATTAGTCCTTGTAAATTTAATGATTTGATCGTATTTTTCAATAGATTAATCAACAAGTGCCTTATTTTGCTTGGCATAGATTATAAATGACTTCATATTGTAATTATTTTCTTGATATAATTTGTAAAGCTTTTGGTATTGTGCATCGTAGCGATTAAACGACATAAAATAGGCGTTGCCACTGATCCTTATTTTATGCGCTATTTTAATTCGCGTTTTCCAATTGTAGATGTCCAATGCATTTAATTCATTTATGATTGATGTCATTTTGAGTTGCTTTAATCTTAGTTTTTCATGATGCTCAACATGCGCATCTAATGTTTTGTAAAACCGGTCAAGCGCTTCTTTCTGCTTCAACAAAAATTGCTTTAAAATATTTTCCATTTTTATATCATTCAGATATACCTGCATTTGAGGGCTGTGCTTACCATATTTACGTTCAATAAACAACAAAGCGCCTTGTTGCCCAACAAAACTGGCAAAATTCTCATTAAAATCTACATTACTTGGAAAATACAAAGTAGCATGGGTAAGTTCATGAATAATCAATGCTGCCAATTCGCCTTCATCATTATCGAGCATGGAAGACAAAACAGGATCTGGTAAAAATCCTAAAGTGCTCCATGCCGAAACCTTTCCTATATCAACATCAATTTTTTTTAACTTCAATTGATTGGCCTCATCTACAGCTAAATCATAATTAAAAAAACCTTTATAAGATACCTCCCCTAACATGGGAAAATGCCATACTTTTTCATTAAAAGAAAATGGCTCACAAGCGGTTAACATCCATAAAATTGGTTTGCCTTGCTGATCATAAAAAGTACTGTAGTTATTTGTCTTTTTTAACCCGAATTCTTTTTCTGCAAATAATTTTACCTCCTCAATTAACCTAATTTTATTAAGCTGGTCGGAGCTTAAACGATTTCCAAGGAGCACCTTTTCAATCGGTTGCGTGTGGTAAATAATTTTAAATTGTCCTTTGGCTTGCCTTAATAAATAAACCCATAATCCTGCATCCAGCATCACATACAATACTAACCACAGTAGCAAAATTTGCCAGGTTACTGCTATAAGGTATTTTAGTTTTTTTAGCAAGAATTGTGAATATAAAAATGCAAATATCAATTAAACTTTGCGATTTACACTTTAAGCAAGTTAATTTGTAGCCAATTCTGTGAAATATGTTTTTTTGGTTGTCTAAAATTTTAAGCTTTTTAATTACGCCACTGGTGTGGATATTTATTTGTCTTTTGTTTGCTTTATTTTTTAAAAATCCAAAATATAAAAAGCGTTTCTTAATTGCTTCGTTAGCGTTATTTATGCTTTTTACGAATTCTTTTATCACCAATATTGCGCTCCATGCATGGGAAATACCTGCAATTTCGCAAACACAATTACATAAAAATTATGAAGCGGCCATTGTACTTGGAGGAGTTTCCTTTTGGGATCACACCCTCAATAGAATTCAATTTAGCAGAAGTAGTGACAGGGTTTTTCAATCCTTAGAATTATATAAATTAGGTTATGTAAAGAAGTTAATTATTGTTGGTGGTTCTGGCAGTATTATTTATCCCGATGACAAAGAAAGTATAGAAATTAAAGCTTATTTGATGAATTTGGGTTTTAAGGATGAGGATATTATTATTGAGGATCAATCGCGTAATACCTACGAAAATGCCAAGTACACCAAAGAAGTTATTGATTCATTAAACATGAAAGGTCCATTTATAATGGTTACATCTGGTTTTCATATGAAAAGAGCACAACAATGCTATCGTAAATTTGGGATAGAATCTACACCATACTCTACCGACCGATACAGTGGTGAAATAAGATTTGAACCCGACAAAATATTAATTCCAAATACCGCTTGTATACAAGCCTGGGATGTTTTGTTACACGAGTTTTTTGGTTATGTAGTGTATTATTTCTCAGGATATATGTAGTTGTTTGCGCAATTAGCTGCAATATCTGGATAATCGGAAATAATAGCATCTACGCCAAAAGCAAGCATTTCATTAATGCTCTTTAATTGGTTAACCGTAAAGGCAAAAACACGAATGTTTTGCAATTGAAGTTTTAAAACATTTTCTGCATTAAGATAGTTGTAATCACTCGCTAAAACAGTGGGCAAGAAACCCAGTTCTTTGATATGAAAAAATGGATCTAAGTCATCTTCTATTAATAACGACAAGGCTAAATTGGGATAAGCTTTTTTGATAGTTTTCAAAATTTCCTTGTCAAACGATTGTATGACTACCCTGTTTTCAATTCGAAATTTATAAATAATATCAATAACCAATTGAACAAAGGTATCGTAATCTGGCTGCGCTTTACCAATCATTGACACTTCACTTTTAATTTCAATATTGTATATGATTGGTAATCTGGCCATACCCAAACATGCTTTTTCTACATGCTCTATTACTTCCGATAACAAAGGTTTATAGGCCACCATATTTTTAACCAAAGGAAATGAAGGATGCGGAAGCAAGCCACAATCGAAGTCCTTAATAACTGTATAATCCATTTGATAAAGAAAAAGCGATTTTTCCTCCTCTTTTGTAATTTTTTTCAGGTTTGGTTTTAAACACTTTTTATGATGCATAAAATGTTCATGAGAAACCACCACTTGATGATCTTGTGAAATCACCACATCCATTTCAATGGCATCTGTATTTAAACTTATTGCATGAATAAATCCTTGTAAAGTATTTTCTGGAAAGTAACCTCTACAGCCCCTGTGCCCGTGTATTTCAGTTTTTTTATGGTTTAGCACAATAAGTATTATATTTGGCCCTAAATTAATTAAAGATTTTAATGGCAGATGTTAAACCTTTCAAAGCAATTTTACCTACCAAAGATAAAATTCATTTAGTTGCTAGCAAAAGCGTTGATTCCTATAATTCGTTTGAGTTAAGATATAAAATACAAACCAACCCATTTTCGTTTTTAAGAATCATTAAACCTGAGTTTAACGATACCAAAAAAAGCAAACCTAACTCACCAGAACTACTAAAAAAAATAAAGTATAATTTTTCTGATTTTATTGAAAAAGGGATCTTAGAAAGCGATAAGCAGGAAGCATTTTACATCT
>JBILPB010000113.1:0-10698 GCA_044374175.1 Bacteroidia bacterium
CGATTATTTCAATCAAACTTTTAAAGAATTCATCAATTTGTGGTCTTATATCTCCTGACGCATCAACATTAATATTTTCAACGCCAATAATAGCTTTGTCTCCTCTTTTTAATACTTGAATATCCTTATCAGTATATCCTCTTACGTTGATATTTTTCCAACCTCTATCTCTAAGTCGGTTTAGAAATGTTCGCATCACATTTATTTTAATCATATTATTCTGTGTTTAGTGTTTATTTTACTTGACCTTAACTTGTTTATTAGAGCGGTATTCTTTAGGATCATCCTTTTAAGAAGTTCGTTAAATTTTATATCTTCAATATATTGTTTTAATTGTGTATCCATATCCAGTTTTTAAAAACCCAAAATACCCATTGAAATTTCTCCTACATATTTTTTCTTTGCAGTCTCACTTAAATATTTAACATTGATTGTATCCCAATTAATTTTATTTTCTCCGAGTAACTCTAAAATTAACTCCTCTAATTTAATTTCAGATATAAATGGCTTCAGAAATCCCATATCAAAAGGGTTAATGAAAAAAAAGGAATCAAAATTGTTTTTTACTATTTCTGTCAATGAATCTTGCTTTATTAGTTCAAGTTGAGAAGGTTTTAAAATATCTTCTGCAGTTAAAACATCTTTTAGTAAATCATAATTTGGAATGTAGTTTTCAATAATGAGTTTTCCATTCGCTCCTTGTTTTATTAATTCTTTGTGGCCATGGTAAACAGGGCCTTGGTCTATTAATAATTTTTCAAAAACTTCAATTAGAGCAGGCTCTTTCTCTATTGTAAGCCACACATAATACTGAGCTATGCCTTCTTTTAATTCTGTTGATTGATCTTTAAAATTGAAATTATAATGACAATTTTCTTCGGTTTTATCCACTGGTTTTGTAGGTAATTTCCAATGATGTATCCAATGACCCAATTCATGTAGAAGTACTATTTTAGTTAAAGAATCGTAAGCAAATTCTGGGTCTATTGTAATTTCATCATCCTTCAAGGCAGAAACAATTTCATCACTGGCCTTTTGTATATTTTTTGGATATAAAACAATGCGTCCTTCTGACTTCCATTTCTTTTCATGAAAATATATGCCTAAAACACCATCTAAAATATTTTCTCTTTTGTAAATAGGTTCTTTTTCACATACGATAATAACAGGCAAATTCCATTTTAATCCTGTACTGTCTTCAAATGCTTTAGAAGTGCAATTTGAATTAAAAATTGTTTCGAAATAAGAATTCATTTCTGAATTATGCAGTATTTCGGGGAGTCTATTGTCTTTCATATATTTTAATGTAAATTACTATAAATTGAGATGAGTAGGATAAATTTAAGGTATTTTTACTAAATCTTCTTGTATAGCTAATAAATCGATAAAAAACATCACGTCACTATTTTTATCCTTAGCATATGTATGAATACCAATTGATTTCAATTTTGTTTTGGTATTATCTTCAATAGTTTCTCTTATAAGCTTATTACTGAAATCAATATCTTGATTTGTATTATCTGCTGAACAGGCATACGCAAAAAAATAATTATCAAAGATTTGGCTTTTAACCTTTGTAATCAAGTCAATTAATTCTTTTGCTTTAATGGTAGGAACATCAAGTAAATTTTTTCTTTTTTGAAAAGTTGCATTATGTCTATTTAGATTCACATTAATGTCTATGTTTGATACAGCCTCTAGGTATACATCATAAAAAACAGGATTCGGAAACCAAACTAAACTATTATGATTTGCCTTAACATTTTTGCATAATGTTTCTAAATCAGTGCGTTTTGTATGATATTTACTTATCCATCCTTCATCCCAAATCCGTATATCGTCATAAAAAAAAGCTGGATTATTAATCAATACATTAAAATTAAATAATTCCTTAAAAGAATTAAGCTCTCCCCTCATTGCATCTGTATTATTAGGGTCTCTATGACCCATAATTCTATTTTTAAGGCTCTTTGCTTCCCCAACTATGAGTGGACAAAACTTCTCCCCTTGGTTATCAATGGCTATTTTCACCCCAACAATGTAAACACCCGGTTTTTTCAGATTAGGATCATTAAAATCAATACCACCTGTTTTTATTTCTTTTGCGAGTTGGAACTTTACCGTATTCATATTTAAATAAATTATCTAATTCAACATTAAGTATTTGTGATTTTTGTAATGGCAAATCTTGAAATGAATTGCCAAACATCTTTGTAAACTTAGTAAAAACCTCATAGGTTTCCATTTTGTTATTAAGGATTAATTTTGAAAAACGGAAAATGTATTGCAGCCCTAGTTGCCCTTCAAACAAATTTCCATCGTAGTTACAAAGAAAATTGTCCTTTATGAACATATCCCAACTTATCTCTGCAAAGGCAAAAGAAATAACCATTTCGAAAACACATTTAATCGCAATTTCTTTTTCCATTTTTAATAGTGTTGCGAATCGCATACCTAACTTTTCACAAGTTTTACTGTATATTACGATTTCATTAGTAAAAGTATTCACTTGCCATAAAACACCAAAACTTTGATGTATCCAACTATACAAATTACCCCCAATTTGATCTTCCACACCTATATATGTAGTTCCAAAATCTCTTGATGTAATATTCAGTTTTTCAAGATCCGGACAATCTAAAACCAAAAGATTAGGTTGAACTAAATTGAATCCATTTCTAGCTAAAACTTCGTTATGTATTAAAAATTGAACATTATATATTTCGCCAAAATTAATTGGCGAGCTATTTACATATTTAAAAGCACTATCCATTTTTATCATTTTGAAATAAATTTTTCTTTAATTCTTTTATCTCACGAAACACAAACAACTCAATTTCGGCATCTCTTTTCATATTATCCATTTCCTCGCCCCAGCAGCGCATTACCAAATATTTATTTAAAATAATATTTGTTCCCAACCCAACAAAAAAGATTGAAAAATCGCCATTGCTTTTGAACAGCAAATAACAAATACCTAATTGTGTAATTAAATTAAAAATTATAACAAACATTCGGCTAAATAATACCTTTAAAATTCGTGTACCAATAATCATAAAATTGAGTTCCGTAATGGTTGCATCTGTAGCTAAATCATATGCATCATCAATAACTTTATCTTTTAGCTTCACTTCTACTTTAGCAACGGCCATATTTTTAACACACAGCATAGCAAAAAAAACAGATGACCATATAAATACATGGGCAACAAAATTCCAAACCAAAAAACCAAATCTATTAGGATGGATACATATACTTAAGTGCATACTATAACCTATCATCATTATAATAGCAGCTATTACTAAAAAATATTTTGCTTTCATTATTAAGGCTAATTAATTTAAGTTTTCATGTGTAAAGCCACATCGGCAAGGATATGCAACAACTAGCATTCGTATTTCATCAGCCAGCTTAATCAAATTAACCTTATTTGCAATTAACTCCCACGACTCAATATTTCGATCACCCCAATAATAAAGCACTTTTATAACATTAATTTTACTCCGGGTAAATAATTTTAATTTTAAATTCGGATCAATAAACTCTAATTTCGTTTTTGAGTAGTTATTATTTGCTAACTCCATTAAATGAACAACAATACGCTCTAATTCCTCCACAAGTAGCAACTCTAAAGTAATTTTCTTACTATCAGAATCATTACTAATTATTAGTTCAGCGTCAAGCCAATCGCTATCATACAATTTGTTATTCAAATCATTGAAATGATATTTTTTAATCTCAATATTCATATTATCACCATTGTGGTTTTTCATTTTACAAACACCTCAAAAAATTTATATCCCCAAAAGTAGTTCACGATTTAATAATTGAAGAATATGATTGGACAGCAGTATGTCCAATTAGAAACAATTAAAATTTTACCCTTAAAATCAAGGCTATACTTTCCTACACCCTATTCCAGAGCATCTAAAAACAAAATGATTTAATTAATAGTATCCCTTTACTTTATCGAATGAAATCTTTCGATCTGGATTAACATCTTTGAATAACTTTATATCGCGCCTTAAGCTTCTATCAGAAATTTTATATTTAGCACAGGTTTCTTCCACATGAATAGGCAAACCCATTTTTAATAATTGATATAGATCTATCAAACGACTAACTTGGTTAAGCAGAGCCTCCTGTCTTTTGCTTATTTTAACAGAAATTTTTGAGGCATTATTATGACCATTAACAGTTGTGTATCCTTGCCTGTATAAAAAGAAATTGCGATTTGGATTTAATAATCTCAAAACTTCTATATCTCTATTTATAGTTTTAATACTTGTATTGTATTTAAAAGCAAGTTTTTCGTTATCCACATTTTCACCACTTTCTATCAAATGATGTAAGGTTAATATTCTAAAAATTCGCTTCTTAAATTGCTTGTTTCTAAATCCTGCTTCTCTTATTGCCGATTCAAGATTATGCTTAATAATTGGCAACAAAAGTTTTTTGCTGATAATTTCTGGAAGTGTTTCAATAACTTCTTTCAGTATATAAGGCACTGAAAATCTAACTTTACCACTTAATGCAATTTTGCAATCGTTATAATAGAAATACTCGTTAATTGAAGCATCCGAACCTAAAAAGTTTAGAAACTCAAGCAAATGCTTAGCATCAATAATTTGAATGAAGCAAGGAATTGCAACTAAATCAGAAATAACTTCGGGTTCAAAAACCTGAACGCCAAGCTCTTTTGCAAGTTCTTGAGTATACTTTATAATTTCTTTATTTTCTGACCAAAGAATAATGGTATCTGTTTTTGAGTATCCTTTCATGTTTCAAAAATATAGGTGAATATAAAAAATAAAGAATCTAAAAAGACAAACGTGTGACCAAATAGGAAAAATAGATTTACTAGTGAACGACCAAACTAAAATAAAGTGTACTTTTGAAAGGAAGACTGATAATTTAAAACTTTGATTTACAACATTATAGAAAATATTGCAATACCTTAAAACAAAATACAGCTATAATCATAGGTAACAAGGCCTTTTTTAATTAAGGATAGCATAAAAGCAAATAAATCTCCACACCACAAATAGACTGCGCTCTTCTCTCCTACTTTAGTATTTTAATACTTACCTAAAATGAATATAAAGGCTGCCCTAATTGAACTTGCAAAGTTGAACAACACGCTCACAAAGAAAGGAGGCCCTGAAAAAAATGGCCATTTGTTTGAAAAAGTAATGAATTTGGAGGAAGAAATATTGGATGCTTTTGGCCTTCCCAGAAATGCCGAAAATGCCAAAATTATTAAATTAGACAAGCCTCTTATTGATGTTGAAATGAATAGACTTATTGCCTTGTTGCACAAAATGGCAGCTGATTATTTATTATCAGATGTAAAAACACCAAACGAAATATTACAAAAAGCCCAACAAAATAAAGAAGATGCGATTTTGGTTTTACCAGAACTTAAAGTGCAACTAAGTTTATATAGCTTGTTTGTGTATGATGAAATTTTAATGAAACATAAAGACAGCATCGATCATGTTTGGGATGAATTTAAATTGTGTAAAGATGAAAAAATAAGAAGCTTAATTGCTAACTTGATCGACCCAAATACTGATGAAGTAGCATTATTATCAATAATGCTTGAAGCCAATGGATTGCGCTATGTAAAACAATTTATAAACGAAAAAAAGAATTTATTATGTCTGAATTAAGTGAATTGTTATCACAAGAAAGTAAAAAGAAGTATGCAGAAATTGAAAAATGGTTTGATGAAATAGCCAACCAATTAATGAATTGCCACTGCCTGAAAGTTGGAGATACTGAATATAGAATAACGGAGTGCGAATTTTATTATAGAGAAATGGGTGGCGAACACAATGATATTTATGTGCATACTGAAAAACCTCAGTTAGCCTTAGGGCAATTGTATTTAAATAAGGCAGGTGGTTTCGATTTAACTTTTGGGAAGGATTTTAATGATGAAACAAAAAATGTTTACGGAGGCATTTTAATAAGAGGAATTAGAAATATTAAAACCAATGAAAGATTTAATAAAATTACTAAAATTGTAATAGAGTTTTTTGATAAAATTGGGAATATTATTGACGAAAATCGTTCTATATCTATAAACAAAATCAATAAAGAACTTCTACAAACATCAGATGGTACTGATTCCAGAATTACAAAGGTAAATCGTCATAATTTAAATTATAAAACAGAAGATATTGACAGTACATATTTCAACAAGCCATACAGGTACATTGTTGAATTGGTGGAGGAACACAAATTTTTGGGAAAAGAAAATGTTGTAAAAAGATTGGTTCAAGAAAATCAAATTAAACCAAATGATGTAGTTGGAATTTTAGGAAATAATCTTAAAATATAAATGATACCCGATTCCCAAACCAACACCCTCTTTTTAGCAGATGCTCTTCCTAAACGCCAACCAGTTTTTTGGGAGCGACTTGAAAAAGTATTGCAACAATATCAGATTCCTTTTCATTGGATTTCGGCCACTAAAGACATTTGGGCTGTTGATTTTATGCCGGTGCAGGTCAACGAAAACAAGTTGGTACAATTTACTTATGCACCAGATTATTTAAAGCCTAAGCAATATCATGATTTGATTACAGATGTTGATGAAGTTTGCGAATTGATGTCTTTTAAAACCATAAAATCTGATATTGTTTTAGATGGTGGTAATGTTTCAAAATATAAGAACACCGTGGTGATGTGCGATAAAGTATTCAATGAAAATCCACATTATCAGCCCAAGGTTTTAATTGCTCAATTAAAAGGCTTGTTAGAAATAGAGCACTTGTACTTTATTCCATGGGATATAAATGATTTTACAGGTCATGCTGATGGTATGATTCGCTTTATTGATGAGCAAACTGTGCTGATTAATGATTATGCAAAAGAGGATAAAAAATTCCAATTAGAATTTTTAAAGTTCATCAACAATACAGATTTAAACACTGTAGAGATGCCCTACCATCCACCAAATGATGCCACCTACACCAGTGCTGTTGGTTTATATCTTAATTACTTAGAAATGGAACAAGCCATTTTGTTTCCTATTTTCGAATCCATACATGATGAAAAAGCTTTGCAGTTAATGCGGCAGGCGGTGAAAAACAAACCTGTTGTACCTATTGTTTGTAATGAGTTGGCGCAATTTGGCGGAATTCTTAATTGTATAACCTGGAATATTAAAGTATGATAGATTTCATTGGCGATATACACGGTCACGCCGAAAAATTAGAAGCGCTTCTGAAGAAAATGGGCTACCAATTTAAATCTGGAGTTTATCAGCATTCTGAGCGCAAGGTTTTGTTTTTGGGCGATTACATTGATAGAGGGCCGGCCATCAAAGAAACTTTACATATTGTACGACAAATGGTTGAAAATGGCCAGGCTATTGCTTTGATGGGCAATCATGAGTACAACGCCCTTTGCTTTCATCTTAGAGACCCTAGTGGAAATTTCCTGAGGAAACACACCGCTAAGAATATTGATCAATATAGTGCCACTTTAAATCAATTTAAAAATGACCAAGCCCTTCATGATGATTACCTTGACTGGTTTTTAAATTTACCACTTTTTAATGAAACTGAATATTACAGAGCTGTGCACGCTTGTTGGGATGATGAGCACATCTATAAAATTAAGAGTTTATTGCCTGATTGCCTTTTAACGAGTGATAAAATTATTGAGGCTGCAAATAAGGAAAATCCACTTTATAAGGCGGTGGAAGAAACATTAAAAGGGAAGGAAATTGCCTTACCTTTTGGCCATTATATTTATGATAAGGATGGTACCCAGCGCTATAAAATTAGAATTAAGTGGTGGGAAAATCCTATAGATATTGACTATATTAAAATAAGTGTGGAAGATTATCCCAATCTTCCTAAAATGCCAGTGGAAGTAAGCGCTATCAAGAATTTTAATTTTTACCAACCAACGGAAAAAGTAGTGTTTTTTGGTCATTATTGGCTTAATGGCAAGCCCGTAATGCAAAAGCAGAATGTTTGTTGTTTAGATTACAGTGTAGCTAAACAAGGGCATTTAGCAGCGTTTCGTTTAAACGAAAATATGCTTTTAGACAAAAATAGTTTTGTAATTGTTTAGGAAATAAATCACTCCTCAAATACACTGCGTTCTCCCCTACTATATTTGTTTAATAAATAAATGCACTTAAAATGAGAAACCAAGAAGTTATTTTTAAGGATAGTAAATTAACATTAAAAGAGTTTATTGAACGATTTGATAAGGAACAGGTTGTTGTGCTGCCAACCAATGACCTTGCAAGCTACAAACTTAAAAAACAGGAAAGTAAAAAAAGTATCATCATAAGCATACAAGGACTAATATATATAGTTTGCTTTAATGATAATTTAGCGCTCTTAAGGCCAAAAAAAATACCTAAAAAACAAACAGTTCAAAACTAAATTGAATGGATTTTATTACTTATTTTTATAGAACTAAAAATTATTAACCTATTTCAGTATTAAACCAACTAGTATACTAAATATACTAAATTTAACAATATTCATATGAACGAGATTATATGCCCAAAGTGCAAAACGGCTTTTAAAGTAGATGAAGCAGGTTTTGCTGATATTCTTAAACAAGTGCGTGACCATCAGTTTGAAGAAGAATTACAAAACCGTTTAAATATTGCTGACAGGGAAAAAGAAAGTGCCGTAAAATTAGCAGAGGCAAATGTTAGAAATACTTTTCAAGAACAACTTTCAGCAAAAGACCAAGAACTTACTTTACTTAGAGCCCAAAGCGAATTTGCATTAGCAGAAAAATTAAATAAAAAAGAGGTTGAAATATCACAATTAAAATCAAAAATTGACAATGTTGAAGTTGAAAAAACACTTGCGGTAAACCAGGCTGTTCAAAAAATTGAAAAAGAACGAGACAATTTGGTAAATGCTTTAACTACTAAAGAATTAGAAAAACAAAATATTGAAAATTCTTTAAAGCATCAATTTACAGCAGAATTACAAAATAAGGATGCCATTATTAAGTATAAAGATGATGAGATTGCTCGTGTTAAAGAGATGAAGCAAAAGCTTTCAACTAAAATGTTGGGAGAAACCCTAGAACAACATTGTGAGATTGAATTTAACAAGCTGCGGGCAACTGCATTTCAAAAAGCATATTTTGAAAAAGATAATGATTCTAAATCAGGGAGCAAAGGCGACTATATCTATAAAGAAACCGATGATTTAGGAAATGAAATCATTTCTATAATGTTTGAAATGAAAAATGAGGGTGACGATACTGTTACAAAAAAGAAAAACGAAGACTTTTTAAAAGAATTAGACAAAGATAGAACAGAAAAAAAATGTGAATATGCTGTGCTTGTTTCTACTTTAGAAGCCAATAACGAATTATATAGCAATGGAATTTTGGATGTATCACATAAATACAATAAAATGTATATTGTACGACCTCAATATTTTATTCCCATTATAACATTGCTTCGCAACGCAGCAATGAATTCTTTACATTATAAAGCAGAACTTGCATTAGTAAAGAGTCAAAACATTGACATTACTAACTTTGAAGACAAAATTAATAAGTTTAAAGATGGATTTGCATACAATTACAATTTGGCAAGTAAAAAATTTAAAGAAGCAATAGAAGGAATAGATAAAACCATTAAAGAATTAGAAAAAACCAAAAACGCTTTATTATCATCTGAAAATAATCTTCGCCTAGCAAATGATAAAACAGAAGATTTAACAATTAAAAGATTAACGCACAACAACCCTACAATGAAAGCAAAGTTTGACCAGTTGGAAGGTGAAACTGATTAAATAAAAAGAATTAGGGGTATAATTTGCTATAATAAGAGTAATGAATTAATTTTAAATAAATGATTTATAATATTAAACCAAAAGCAATTAGTATTTTAGGATCTCTTAGAAGCATAGGTTATGAGCAGGAATAATTTACAATCACTCATTATGTTTTAAACATATCTGCCAAACCATTAATTAAACTAACAACTACCCTACCCTATTAATTATCAACAATCAAAAATAACTGATTCATAATTCTTATTTTTACGAAATGAAACAAGACCTTATAGCACAGCTCGAAAAAATAATTGGCAATACCCAAGCTGATGAAAAAGAAATTATTCATCATTTAAAGCGATTACTTTATGAAGCCGATCTGCAGAGCCCTTTTGCAAGACCTTCTCAAAATATTGCCGATTTAATTTCAGAAAATTTAAATTTAATTAGTAATGGGACTCCAAACGAAAATATGGTTAAAACGGGCTTTGCCGAATTTGATAATACTTTTGGAGGTTTTGCTTTAGGCGAATTGGTGGTGATTGGCGGCCGCCCAGGTATGGGAAAAACGCAGCTTATGGTGAACTTGGCTTTGCAAATTGCGCAAAGTTATCCTGTATTATATTTTACGTTTGATCTTTCAATGTATTCTTTAACGAATCGTTTTTTGGCTTCGGCAAGCAATATTGCAAACGATAAAATTTTGCAAAAGCAACTTACACAAGATGAGCTGGAGCAACTTACAGCGCAAAAAAAAGCATTTAGCACTGTTCCATTGTTTATCAACGATAGTTGCAATAATTCTATGTCGGCCTTTAGGGCGCATTGCCAGCAACATATTGATGCACATGGTGTGAAAATAATTATGGTTGATTATTTACAAATGATGAGTGCCAGTAAACATCGTAACAGTCGTGAGCTA
>JBILPB010000274.1:0-2763 GCA_044374175.1 Bacteroidia bacterium
AAAATTTGTATTTAATTATTTTTATTTTATATTTGCCAAAATTTAAAACTAACATTATGGAAACAACATTGACATTGCATTGGGAGTATGAAGAAGATGACCGTGAAAACGGAATTCGTGGCGGTTGGGTATTAACGGACATCACTAACGGTAACACATCAGTACATTTATCACCGAAACTTGAACAATTATTAAACGAGGAGTTAGATCCTAACAATTTTTAAACTATGAAAACAAAAGCATCACTTATCCTTTGGGCAGTATCAGCCCTATTTATGTCATTTTGGTCAGTATCATTCGCAATGACTGGCGCAGAAAATGGAAACTCTGACTTCTTAACCTTTACGCTATCACTATGCGCCTCACTTGTTAGTGCGGTGTGTGGTGCTGGGTTTATGCAACAATGGTTGAAAAAATGAAACTGCTATTTAAACCAAAAAGATTAACGTGCGAATTTATTGTACCCGACATCGCAAAAAGCGAAGGAGTGCAAAAGGTTTGCGGCTTTTCACGTGGTTGGCATCATTGGAATAGCATCCGTTTGGGCATACGAAAAGAGGAAAACTATTGTGTGTTGTACTTTTATGCGTATATTAAAGGTGAGCGCACCATTCAACGGATAGGGAGATATGAAATAGGCGAAAAGGTATCGGTTGCGTTGCAATGGGGATATTATATTCAGTGCAAAGCGAATGATAAATATGCGTTTAGAGTTGCTCCAAAGCGTTCATTTCCTATTGGTTACCAACTTTATCCTTACGCCGAGAAAGATGGTGTAGAGGGTGTGCAAGTGCCTATTGATATTGAGATAATGAATTTAAGGATTTATTAACGTTATCGGGCTTGGCGAAGTGCCGCTACTCGAAACTTAAATTTTAGCACTAACTGTCCTGCGGCATTTTGCCAAACCCGTGTTATACGCTGGCACGGTTGATTAGTATAATGTTCAATTGGAATACAACACCTTTTTCTTTTCTTTTTTGATGGAGGGAAATTTAAAAAAAATAAAGATTTGGAAGTAAATAAAATATATCACGATGACTGGATGAATAACCAACTACGTGATAAATCGGTTCAGTTGATTATTGCAGACCCGCCATACTACAAAGTAAAAGGAGATTTTGACTTTGTATGGAAAACCTTTGACGATTACCTGCAAGATGTGGAACGATGGGCAATAGAATGTAAAAGAGTTTTAGCAGATAATGGAACGCTTTATTGGTACGGAGACGCTAAAAATATTGCCTATGCTCAAATCATTTTTGATAAGCATTTTAATTTACTGAATAGTTTGGTATGGGACAACACAAACGACCATAAGCAACAAATAAGATTTAATACTGATTTGCGAACATTTGCACCACTTACTGAAAGGATTTTGATGTATGGAAATGGTAACGATAGTAGTGGATTAAATGCAATGCTGCAAATATCAATGATACCCATCCAAGAGTATATGAATAAACAAAGGCAAAAAGCAAATGTGAATTATACTTTTATTGCCAAATTGTTTGATATATCCACAACGGCTGTTGCTCATTGGTTTAATTATCCAACTCAACCAAGTTTGCCCGAACAAAGCAAATACAATAAATTAAGAGAATTTATTGATTTAATGCCATACGAAGATTTGCAAAAATGGAACGAGGAACTACGCAGACAGCACGAGGAACTACGCAGACAGCACGAGGAACTACGCAGACCATTTAATAATGAACGATTTTATGGTGATGTGATTAGAATACCAAACTATGAAACTGGCAACTATGCACACGATACAATAAAGCCCGAAAAGCTAACAAGGGAATTAATTTTAATTAGTAGCAGACCAAATGATTTGATACTGATACCATTTGCAGGAAGTGGAACGGAGTGTGCTATGAGTGCCAAAGAAAATAGAAACTTTATCGGATTTGAGATTGATGCTAAACACTTCAAAACTGCAACCGATAGAACCGAAATAATTAAATCGCAACCGTCTTTATTTTTTTAAATGTGCGGTGGCAAAAAAAAGAAAAGAAAAAGAATGATACGACAAATGCTCAATTGGAACACGAATGTAGTGCTTGCGTATAACTACCAAATATGCGCTACATTTACACGCTTATACAAAAACTTATGCGTGTCTTAATGATTGTAATGTGGTTGCTATTCAATAGCTGCCATACGAGTAAAGAAGTTAAAATGGTACGTAAAATGACTAAATGTAATTAAAATGGAAGCAAAAGAAAAAGCAGAAGAATTAGTATTAAAGTTTTTAAGAGTAGAAAATAATACTCCAGAATGGTTTAATACACATATTGCCAAACAATGTGCATTGATTGCAGTTCAAGAAATAATTAACGCAAATCCGCATAGCAATCCATTCACAACGGAAGTTTATTCAACTATGTTATTTTGGCAAGAAGTTAAAAACGAAATAAACAACATATGAAACAAGTCACAGCAGTAGAGTATTTAGTCGAGCAACTCAAAAGAATTGGGTTTTCAACAAATAACCTAATAGAGTTTGAAAATGAAGTTATTATAGCCAAAGCAATGGAAAAGGAGCAGATAATAGATGCTTATGGAGATGGTTTAAATGCTCATAGAACTAATTTTTGTAACAGAGAAGAATACTACAATAAAATTTATAAAACAATATGAAACCAAAAGATGAAACCAAGCCCTTTGAAAGCAGGCTATTAGAAGACCTACACCCAACATTAGCCAACGCCTACAAGAAAGCAGAAGCGCAGTTTAACGCTATCCATAATGATGTTC
>JBILPB010000114.1:0-10583 GCA_044374175.1 Bacteroidia bacterium
CATGCAAAAGTTTTATAGAGTTAATGGCGGTAGCACACAATTAAAGGGTGTAAACTCTGACATTATGTTACCAGATAAATATGAAAAGTTGTATAAAGGCGAAAGAGAAGAAGAATTTCCTATGCCTTGGGATGAAATTAAGCCAGCTACCATTAATGCCTGGGCTGCCAATTGGAATATAGAGGATATTAAGAAAAAAAGTAAATCACGTGTTGAAAATGATTTAACGTTTAAGCAAATTAGGGCGCTGGAAGAAAAATTTAAGAAGCAAGCCGACAATACACTCTTATCATTAAACCTTGATAAATACAGGTTAGAGCAAAAGAAGAACACTGAAGAAACTGATGTTCTTGAAAAATTAGAGAAAGAAGGCAAGCAATTAAATGCTTATGGAATGCCTTTAGACCTTGAAAAAATTGCTTCGGACAGTACCAAAAAAGTAATGAACGAAGAGTGGATAAAATCGGTAAAAAAGGATACTTACATTAAGGAAGCTGTGCATGTGATTAAGGATATGAATTAATCATTTATTTTTAAGCACCTTTTAATTCGAATTTTCTTAATCTAATAAAAACATTGCCTGTTCAAGCTCTTGGCGTGTTTTATGATTGTTTTGCATTGAAGCGATGGCGATTCCTTTTTTGAAAATTTCTTCAGCTAATTCATTGTTCCCCATATCAGCCAATAAATTTCCATATTGATAGTAAGTAGCTAAATAGTTAGGCTCTTCAATAATAAGTTTTTCAAAGATATTTTTGGCCAGCGTTAATTCTTTAACTCTTACATATTCAAGCGCAAGCGCATAGCGATAAAAAGTATCATCAGGATTTTCCTTTAAAAATTCAAGCAACTGCTCAATTTTACTCATTGGCTGCCTGAAATTGTTTTAAAAACCTGACATCATTCTCGGAAAATAAACGTAAATCGTTTACTCTGTATTTTAACATGGCAATGCGTTCGATACCCATCCCAAAAGCAAAACCAGAAAACTCATTCGCATCAATTCCACAATTTTGCAAAACTGCTGGATCGACCATTCCGCAACCCATAATTTCGACCCAACCGCTGTATTTGCATACATTGCAACCTTTGGCATCGCAAATAAAGCAACTTACATCCATTTCGGCACTTGGCTCAGTGAAAGGAAAGTAGGAAGGACGCAATCTAATTTTAGTTTGTTCTCCAAACATTTCTTTGGAGAAATAAAGTAAGGTTTGCTTCATATCGGCAAATGAAACATTTTTATCAATATACAGGCCTTCGACCTGATGAAAGAAACAATGCGCTCTGGCACTTATAGCTTCGTTTCTATATACTCTTCCGGGCATTAAGGATCTGAATGGAGGTTTGTTATTTTCCATCAATCTAACCTGAACAGATGATGTATGTGTTCTTAATGCAAACTTTTCATCAATAAAAAAAGTGTCTTGCATGTCTCTGGCTGGATGATTCTCTGGAAAATTTAGTGCAGAGAAATTGTGCCAATCATCCTCTATTTCGGGTCCAGAAGCAACCGTAAATCCGATTCTTTCGAAAATTGAAAGTATTGATTGACGGGTAATTGTGAGCGGGTGCAAACCACCTTTAGCAAATGCAAAACCAGGTTTAGTGTAATCCTCTGCATTTTGATCATTCTTAATAGTTGAAGAGAGACTTTCTTTTATGGCATCATATTTTGCTTGCCCTTTTTCTTTTAATTGATTGATAAGTGCACCAATTTCTTTTTTATCTTCACTAAGTACATTTTTAAAATCAGTAAATATACCGTTCAACTCTCCTTTTTTACTTAAAAACTCTAATCTAAATTGCTCAGCTTGCGCCTCATTTTCAATTTTAAATTGTTCAATTTTATCCAGTAAATTTTTTATTCTTTCTTTCATTATTTCAATTATTTACAATTTGCAATGATACCTTCATTCTAATGTCGACTTTGGGCCTGCTATTGCCCGAAACCTCAACTGCTGCAATTTTATCGATGATATCAATTCCTTCAATAACTTCACCAAAAACGGTATAATTTCCATCTAAATGTGGCGATCCACCTTGTGTTGCATAAATTAATTTTTCTTCTGCAGAAAATTTATGTGCTTTTTGATTTTTTAGTTCAGCTTCAATTATTGGTTGTATTTGTTTATTGATAGCGTTCAAACTATCGTTATTTCTAGCCTGTTGGAATGCAATATAACGCTCCCGCAAAAAGTTATTTTCTGCTTTACCTAAATATTTCCATGTAATGCTTTGTTTGAGTTGGCTTATCATCCTTGCTTCAACAGTTACCATATCTAATTCTGAGAATTTCTTACCTTGAACAATATAAAATTGACAACCCGAAGAAAGTTTATCAGGATTAACATCATCGCCTTGACGTACCGCAGCCAGGGCGCCTTTCTTATGCATATGATTCGGTAGTATTTCTGCAGGCAAGGTATAACCTATATCGCCATTACCTAAATTTTGAGCCGCATTCGCTCTTTTAGATTCAGGATCGCCTCCTTGTATCATAAAACCACTAATAATTCTGTGAAACAATAAACTATCATAAAACCCATTTTGGGCAAGTTTTATAAAATTTTTTTTATGAATCGGGGTATCTTCGTAAAGTTTAATTTTAATTACCCCATAAGAGGTGCTAATTACTACCAAAGTGTCAGTTTTTGCGTATGTTCCAGTTGTAGAAACAATAAACAAAAAAAGAAAAATTACATATATATTTGGTTTAATACTTTTACCTTTGATAATCATTTTTATTGATTGTATTGCATAGCAAAGAAAAAAAAATTACCTTTACAGTTCAAAATAAAAGCGTTTTCTTAACAAAACATAACTGATAAACAAACTTATAGATTTACATTAAAATAAACTAACAAGTCTTTAACAACTAACGTATAAGGTATATAAACCATTAAATCATGAATAATAAATCGATTTTTCTAATTGCTTTTTTACTAGGAATTTTTACTTTATTTGCGAGCACATCATGTAAAAAAGAGAAACCTGGAAAAGCAGTAATAACTGTATTAGATTCTTTAAATCAGCCTGTTTTTGGAGCAACTGTAAATCTAAATTCGGACAACAATCCTGAGCCTGGCATTGTTAAAGATAAAAAAGTAAGTGACAATAACGGAAAAACTTATCATGAGTTTCCATTAGAATGTATTCTGCAGGTAGAAGTAAATAAAGGAGTTTTAGAAGCTCCGAAAAGTAATATTCATATTATACCAGGTGAAACGGCAGAGTTAACCATCAAGTTTAAGTAGGTATTTATACTTTTTGAAATAGATTATCATTCTCAAAATAATTAACTACAGCTTGTCGCATAAGGTGATGCTGTTGCAGAGGTTTTAGATACGGTAATTTATCGGTTGCCTTCCAATGTGGCCAACCTTCTTTGTCATAACCTTCAAACTCATAATAACCATACGGAGCTAATAAACTGCAAATAGCAATGTGCATTAATTCGAGCTTTTGATCTTTGGAAAACTTCCTGTAGCCTTTACCTAATTCCTGCACCCCAATAAGGAATAAAATGGCATCGAATTCTAACTTTTCGCCATAAGGTTTTGAAACCAAATCAACCACCAAATTCCATTTTGTTTCAAAATCTTTATCCATTTCTTTATATTATTAACTATTGTTTTGGATTGCACTAATTCCTGGCAAAGTTCCTGCTTCAATATATTCAAGTAAAGCACCACCACCGGTGGAAACATAACTCACTTGATTGCCTAAATTATACTTATTGATAGCTGCAACAGAATCACCGCCACCAATCAATGAAAAAGCACCTTTTTTTGTTGCCACACAAATTGCATTTGCCACACTTTTTGTACCTGATTCAAAATTTGACATTTCAAAAACCCCCATTGGTCCATTCCAAAGAATTGTATTTGAATTTGCAATTACATCCTGAAAAATCTTTTCGGATGCTGCCCCTATGTCAAGTCCCATCCAGCCATCAGGTATATGATTTACATCAACCATTTTTATATTTGCATCATTGCTAAAATTATCAGCAACCACAGCATCAACAGGGATATAAATATTTACATTTTTTTTCTTTGCATCGGCTAAAATATCCAGTGCCGTTTGAATGCGATCGTCTTCAACGAGTGATTTTCCTACATTACCACCTTTGGCCTTTACAAAAGTAAAAGCCATACCACCACCAATGATAATATTATCTGCTTTGTTAATTAATTGTTGAAGAATTATAATTTTATCAGAAACCTTAGCACCACCCATAATAGCAGTAAAAGGCTTTTTACCATCATGAAGCACTTTGTTTATACTTTTTAATTCGCTTTCAATGCAATAACCAAAGGTTTTACTATTTGGAAAAAACTGAGCAATGATAGCAGTTGAAGCATGCGCTCTATGCGCAGTTCCGAATGCATCATTTACATACACATCGCCATGTTTGGCCAATTTTTCGGCAAACTGTATGTCCCCTTTTTCCTCTTCTTTGTAAAAGCGTAAATTTTCCAGCAACAGAATTTCGCCAGGTTTTAATTCACCTGAAGCTTTAAAAGAGGCATCGCCAATACAATCGTCTACAAATTTTACATCGGTGCCCAAAATCTTGTTTAATTCGGGCAACAAATGTTTTAATGAAAACTTATCTGTAGGACCTTCTTTTGGTCTGCCGAGATGCGACATTAAAACCACGCTCCCACCATCTTCCAATACTTTTTTAATGGTTGGCACCGCGGCCAATATTCTGGAGTTGTCGGTAACATTAAATTGTGCATCTAAAGGCACATTGAAATCAACTCTAATGAGTGCTCTTTTATTTTTGAAATTAATATTCATTTTTAAAAATTTGAGTGCAAAAATATTCAATTTTAAATACTAAACCTGAAGATTAATTTAGAAAATAGAAGTTAATATTTGTTGAATTGTAATTCAAAGCGTTATTTAGTGGTTTGAAAATATGATTAGAAAACTACTCTTTTTTATTCTTTACTACACTGGCTTTCCCGCGTTATTGCGGAGGAAAATGCTTAATAATAAAGAAATTGCTGTACTTTTATTTCATAGAATAAGTGATGTTTCGGACCCACTTTGGCCATCTATGCCATTAAAAACATTTAAGCATTTGATTGAAAAATTAAACAAAACGGTTAGCATTCTCTCCTTTTCTGAATTCAAATTATTAAAAACATATCCAAGTAAGCCAATTGTTTTGTTAAGTTTTGATGATGGTTATGTTGATTTTTACGACAATGTGATGCCTATATTTAAAAAATTAAATGTAAAGGCTAATCACAATATCTGTCCTGGATTAATTGAATTATCGGCTCCACCATGGACTCAAATTTTATCACTTTATTTAAGCTACAAATCGAGTGATAATGACGTATTTACAAAAAAATTAAAAATCAATGCACAACAATATTTTAGTGAAAGTTATTTTTTAGAATTATGTAATCAATTGCTTCGATATAATGATGAAGAAAGGAGTGATTTAATACTCCCCTTGTTGGCGCATATTCCACAACAAAAAATTTATCAATTAATGAACTGGGATCAAATAAAGTTTTGTGCAGAAAACAATATAGAGATTGGTTCCCATGGTTATATGCATAGAAATTTATTGCAGATTTTGGATACAAAAATATTAGAGAATGAAATTAATGAAAGTGCTAAAAAAATTAAAGAAAAGATAGGGAGTAAACCAAGCATTTTTGCCTTTGCAAATGCCATGAGCAATAAAGAAAGCAAGCAATTTGTTAGAAAATCGGGTTATCAGTTTTCATTTGTTTTAATTGATAAATTATATCACTGGCGGCCGATTATTGGAGAAGAGCACATTGAAATACCAAGGATTAATATATCAAGAGCAGATTGGCGAGAAGAGTATTTAAGAGCGCTTGGGTTTCATATACTTTTGAAGAGGTACATTAAATTTTTTTAGTAATTTTTATTGTACAAATTTGACTTTATAAAAATAATTGTTAATTTAACGGTCGGATAATAAACTCAAAATTAAAAGAAATAGACGCAAGCTGTGATTGAAATTTTTGAAGAAATAGGTATTCATGAAAAGCTGAAATCAGCTTTAAGCGAAAAGGAAAAAGCCGATTTGTTGAATCGTTATTCCTGGAAAATTAGGCATTCATTTCCTAATAAGGCCTTAGACTTTGCTTTAAAAGCCAGAGAAATATCAGCCAATATTGATTACAAATCAGGAATTGCTTATAGTTTTAGATGTTCAGGCGCAGCCTATTCATTGGTTTCACAGTTTCAGATTGGTTTAGCTGATTTACAAAAGGCCTTTGTTTTATTTTTTGAATTAGGTAATAAGAAAGCGATTGCGACTACACTCCGCAACATCGGCAATATTTACAAGGCATTAAATCAAATTGAGAAGTCGTTAGAGCACTATTACAATGCGTTACGCTTTGCAAAAGAAGTTGATGATCAACAAGGAGTAGCATACATATATGGCCATATTGGAGATGCAAAATTTATGCTTCAAAATTATGACATGGCACTTGATTTTATGTATAAAGCCATTGAAATACATAGCGAGCGTGGTGATGACTTGGGACTGGCCAATTCTTATATAATTTTAGGTAATATTTATCTTGCCACGGACCAGCACCAAAAAGCATTTGGCTATATTTTACAAGCCATTAATAAGAGTAACAAAATTAATCATTTACTTGGTATTGCTGATGCCAACAGTAGTTTAGGCAACTTTTACAGGGATCAAAAGAATTACGCAAAGGCACTTTATCAGCATCAAATTGCAATGAGTGCTGCTACAGAAATGGGTGAAAAATTACTTATTTCCAGAATTTATAAAAACATCTCAGAAACTTACAAGGCATCTGGTAATTTTGAAAAAGCACTTGAAACATACACGCGTTATGATGAAGTAAAAAGCTATGTTCAAAATGCCAATAATGAGATTACTGTAAGAACATTACAGGCTCAGTTTGAGTTAGAACAAAGTGAAAAAGAAAAGGAAATCTACAAGTTTAAAAATATAGAATTGGCGAATGCCAATAAGCTTATTGAGTCTAAAAATAAAGATATCACAGATAGTATAAAGTACGCTAAGCACATTCAAGAAGCTATACTACCTGAAAGAAATTATATGAAGCAATACTTACAAGATTTCTTTATTTTTTATAAGCCTAAAGATATTGTAAGTGGAGATTTTTATTGGTTCTTAGAAAAAAATGGTTTACTTTATTTGGCAGCAGTGGATTGCACAGGACATGGAGTACCAGGAGCTTTTGTGTCGATTGTTGGAGGAAATATCTTGAATCAGGTTGTTCGTCAGAATGATTTTACCCAAGCTGATGAAATACTAAATTCGGTAAACACCATGTTTAACATGAGTATACGCCAAACATTTGAAGATTCGGTAGTGAAAGATGGTATGGATTTGGTGCTATGTGTGATTGATAAAGAAAACATGAACGTTAACTTTGCAGGTGCTTATAATCCTTTGTACATAGTTAGAGATAATGAAATAAATATTTATAAAGGAGATAAATTTCCAATTGGTATTTTTATTGGTGATGAAGTTAAAAAGTTCAGTAGTCAAAATATTCCAATTCAAAAAAATGATGTGCTTTATCTATTTAGTGATGGTTATGTAGATCAGTTTGGTGGGAATGAAAATAAAAAATTGATGCATAAACGCTTTCGCGATTTAATACTTGAAAACTCGCAACTACCAATGAAATTGCAACATTACAATTTTGAATTGTTTTTTGAAAATTGGAAAGGCAATCGTGAGCAAGTTGATGATATTCTTTTAATTGGATTAAGAATATAAAAAAAAGTTTTCTTTATTGTACCTCAAGTTTATCAAAGTAACTGTTATTTAATTTTGATGTAACATCAATCGCCTACAGAGGGAAATAATTTCTTTTTATCGTCTTATTCAATTACAGTAACAATTCCAATTCTGTTAATGCTTTTTCCTTTAATAGAAGTAAAATCGAGCATATACACATATACGCCAATTGGTACTTTACTTCCTTTATAAGTTGCGTCCCAATTTTGTCCGGGTGTTTTAGTTTCAAAAATTTTCTCACCCCATCTGTTCCAGATGGAGAAATTATATTCGGCCGCCATGTTTTCATAAATGCCTTTTGGGCCAAAATTTTCTGATAAACCGCCAAATACAAATGCATTTGGAATATAGAGCACAGGCTCTTGCTCTAAACAAATTAAATTGCTAAAACTTTTTTCTAAAAAACCATATTGATTTCCTGTACCTTCAATAGCCTCAACAAAATAGCAGATAGTACCATTTGGTGGTGTAATTTCTGCTACATCATGTTCGTAATATTTTCCAGTACTATCAAAGCTTGCCACCAAATTTGCGTTTTGTTTTAAATTGTCATCGCAAGAATATAAATTATAAGTAGCTACTTTTCCATCCCATGCTTTATAAAAATTCCATGATAGTTTATTTGTAAAGCCAGGCATAGCTTCGCCTTGTAAAAAAATTGTAGTGCCTACATTACTAACTCCTGTTAAATTACCACAAGCATCAACAATAAAAATTTTATATTCATAGGCTGTTTCCTGTGTTTTGGCGCTATTATCATAATACCTAATAAACTCATCATAAGTATCAATTAAAAATACACCTAAAGTATCATTTGAACCAAATGGCAATTTTCTGCGCGTGACCACATAACTTGCTATATCGGCTGCGGTATCTATGTAACATTTTAATGCGGCAGTAAAATCATTTTCAACAGTTGCATAATTCATGTAAGTATAATCTGCTAAATCAATTACGTTGGCCACAAAGCATACTTCATTGCTAGCTGCAGAAATTCCACCTGTGTTACTCATTGCTCGAACATAAAAGCAATAGGTAGAAGAATTATTCATGTTGGTGTAAGTAAAAGTTTGCGTAGCACCTGAAACAGTTGCAGCAAGCGTGTATGGTTGATTATCTTGTTTTACATAAATCAAATAATTACTAATACCACTAAACCCGAAATAAGGGCTCCAAGCAAAATCAACCTTTCCAAGGCATCCGTTTACTTCATGGGTGAGATAAATAGTATGATGTAACAAAGAAGCATTTCCTAAATTATCGCAACTATCGAGTGCAGCAATACCATATATTTCGGGACCATTGCCTGGATTTGAATTCAAATTTAAATATGAAGTATTGTTATATCCGTAGACCGTGTCAATTGGCGTTAAAACCCCATTAATTTCTTGCAAAATAATATATCGATTTACATCTGTATCGAGCGATGGAGACCAACCTAATTGAGTGAATTGAGAAGATAACTCAACACTCGCACTGTCTAAATTCATATTTCCAGGAGGGACATTATTTGTGAAAATCACACTATCCATATTTGATGATGAAACACATCCTAAAGAATCTTGTAATTCGACTCTATATTTGATAGCGGCCGAACAATTTAAAAAGCTATCATCAAAAAATAAATTAGGTGTTGTTGAAACTTGCCAAGGACCGCTATCCACTTGTTTAAAAACACGATAAAAAGGATATGAACTAGTTAATGGAGGCGTATGCAGCGCATTCCATGTAACAGTGTAATTATTGCCCACCGCTGCACCAATATTTACGAAAATAGTTTGCAAAGTATCTTTAGCTGGCGTTAAAACTTTTCCAAAACAACCAGATCGGCTTCTCACAAAATAATACATTGGTGCTTGTTGACAGCCTGCGCCTAGGTGTGTGTAAGTGTTTTGGTTATAATTAAAAATACTATCAATAACTAAATATGGTCCATTTAAATTAGGAGATCCATACACATGATAACTATTAAAAGTACCAGCAGTATCCAATGGAATTTCCCATGTTAGGGCTACATCACCATTGTTCAAGACATTGGCACAATGTAAATTTGGTGATTCAATTATGGCAATAGCCTCCACCACAATTGTGGCTGTAACTACCGTGTATGAAGGGGCAGGACAATAATCATCTCTAAATGTAAAAGTAAAAGTATGCACATTGCTGTTTGTAATACATTCTTCAAAAGTGGCCACATGTTCGCAACCCGTTTGCCAATTAAAATTCAGTGTTAAATTACCCTGAGCTGTTTGAGGTGGTGGCGGACTTAACGTAGCGCAAGGTAGATTTATACAGCCTGCATTAGGGTCAGTGTAATTTGTCCCAAATTGACCACCTTGTGCTGTAAAAATAACATTTTGAGGAAATCCAGTTGGTAAGAAACCATTTTCTGTTCCTGTAATGCTAAAAGTTACCAAATCTCCGGCAGTTACAGTATCTACATAATTAGTATATAAACCAGTTCCATTATTAATGAATGGAGCAGTTACCGTAGGTGGTTGATTGGCGCCACAAGAGAGAATTACTGTTTGAATTTCGCGATAAACTTCTGCCACTTTTTGCCCACATTTAAAGGACGTTGCCTTGATGACTTGAACATAATTTCCGATATTAAAAACAGTAAAAGACATTTCACCGGTTTGACTATTTAAAGTAACAGGCAAATTATTAACATTTTGAGCAGGTCCGGGAAAAGGATTGGCAAGGCTGTAACCTATTTCAAAAGGTATTGCCGGAGGATTAGTTGCTGTAAAAGCATTTCCCGGGGGCA
>JBILPB010000115.1:0-10564 GCA_044374175.1 Bacteroidia bacterium
AGAATTAGCCAAGAAAAAATCTGAGTTTGAAGCGGCCATTAAAAAAGGCGATGATGCTTTAAATGGTAAAAAGTTTGATGATGCTATTTCATCTTATAATAATGCACTAGCTGTAAAGTTTGATGATGCAACGGCCAATGCAAAAATAGCTTCGGCACAAAAAGCAAAAACAGATGAAGCTGAAAGAATAAAAGCAGAAGCAGAAGCCAAAGCTAAAGCCGAAGCAGATGCTAAATTAGCTGCTGAGCAAGCTAAAAAGAAAGCTGATTTTGAAGCGGCCATCAAAAAAGGTGATGATGCCTTGAGTGGTAAAAAGTTTGATGATGCTATTTCTTCTTATAATAATGCGCTTGCTGTAAAGTTTGATGATGCAACGGCCAATGCAAAAATTGCTTCGGCTCAAAAAGCAAAAACAGATGAAGCCGCACGTTTAAAAGCTGAAGCTGATGCTAAAGCTAAAGCCGATGCTGATGCTAAAATAGCTGCTGAGCAAGCTAAAAAGAAAGCTGATTTTGAAGCGGCCATCAAAAAAGGTGATGATGCCTTGAGTGGTAAAAAGTTTGATGATGCTATTTCTTCTTATAATACAGCGCTTGCTGTAAAGTTTGATGATGCAACCGCCAATGCAAAAATTGCTTCGGCACAAAAAGCAAAAACTGATGAAGCTGAAAGAGCAAAAGCAGAAGCAGATGCCAAAGCTAAAGCCGAAGCTGATACTAAATTAGCTTCAGAGCAGGCCAAAAAGAAAGCTGAGTTTGATAAAAATATTAAAGCTGGCGATGATAAGCTAGCGGCAAAAAAATATGATGATGCAATTTCGTCTTTTAACAATGCACTTAATACAAAGTTTGATGATGCTACTGCAAATTCGAAAATTGCAAACGCTCAAAAAGCAAAAGCTGACGAAGAAGCAAGAATTAAAGGAGAGGCAGAAGCAAAAGCTCGATTAGAAGCACTCAAAAAAGCCAAAGAAGAGGCAGATGCTAAAGCAAAATTAGAAGCTGAAGAAAAAGCGCGTGAAGAAGCAGAAGCTAAATTGGCAAGAGAAGCACGCGAAAAAATATTGGCCGAAGTTGAAGCCGCTAAAAAATTAAAAGATGATGCCATAAAGAAAGCAGCTGAAGATGCCCGATTAAAAGCCGAAGCTGAAGCTAAAAAATTAGCTGATGCTGAAGCTGCTAAAAAAGCAAAAGAAGAACAATTGGCAAAAATGCTTGCTGATGCTGAAGCAGCTAAAGCAAAAAATCCTAAGGAAGAGCCGAAAAAGAAACCTGGAGGCAGCACTACAACGCAAAAAGCAGAACCTGTTAAGTCTCTGTCAGATGAAGAAAAAGCCCAAAAGGAAGCCATTGAAGCAGAAGCTAAGGCAAAGGCCGAACTTGCGCGTAAAATGACAGAGGCAGAAAGAGAACTATTCCTTTCTGATCTAGCTAAAAATTATCCTGAAGGAGTAACTGTAGAAGAACAAGTATATCCTAAAATGAAAATCACCAGAATTATTGTTGTTAGAAACAAAAAAGCACATGAATATAAAAAAATAGTTTTCTCTTACGGAACGTATTATAAAAAAGATGGGAATGATATTTCAAAATCTATTTTTGATGCAGAAACAAGGAAATAGCTAACCTCTAAAAAATAAAGTCTAAAATCCTGGTAATTTTTTACTGGGATTTTTTTTTGCAACCTTTATTAACAATCGTCTTTTGATTAAAGTCGTAAATACTTGATAATAAACCTGCAAATCCAATTAAATTTGTGCTGATAGGTATGATGAAAACAAATTCAAAATTTCTTTTATTTAAAATGGCATTAATATGCCTGATAGTTTGTGCGGCATCAAATCCATACCGTGCCGGAAGAAAGGTAAGAGTGGTGGTGCTCAATGCCGGGCATGGTGGAACAGATCCTGGATGTCATGGCCTAAAACATCTTGAAAAAGAAGTTGCCCTTTCAATAACATTAAAAGTTGGAAAATATATAGAAGACAATTTGAAGGATGTCAAAGTGGTGTACACAAGGAAAAACGATATTTTCGTACCACTAGGTGAAATTGCATCACACGCAAATAAAAACAATGCTGATCTTTTTGTATGTATTCATTGTAATGCTGCTGTCAACAAACAAGTATATGGCTCCGAAACATATGTGATGGGCCTTCATAAAACAAAAGGTAATTTAGATGTTGCAAAAAGAGAAAATGCCGCAATTCTTTACGAAGAAGATTATAAGAAAAAATATGAAGGATTTGACCCAAGTAGCGATGAGGCAAACATTATTTTTAACATGTATCAAAATGCTTTTTTAGAGCAAAGTCTGAGTTATGCTTCAAAGGTCCAAAGCGAATTTAAAAAAAATAAAAACTTAACTGATAAAGGTGTTAAACAAGCCGGTTTTCTTGTTTTATGGAAAACTTCAATGCCAAGCGTTTTAATTGAAACTGGATTTCTTACAAATGCTGAAGAAGAAAAATATTTAGGCTCTCAAAAAGGGCAAGACCAAATTGCATTTGCCATTTACAAAGCCTTTAAAAATTATAAAGCTGAAGTAGAAGAATATGATGCTGGCCCCGAAAATGAAGTTAGACCTCGTATTACAGAAGAGCAAGTGGAAGTGTTTGATGAACATCTTATTCAACCTGTAAAGGATACAGTTATCCCTAAACCGCAAGTGGTTGAGCAAAATATTACCTTTAAAATTCAAATTGCAAATTCTTCAAAAAAAATACCTCTTAATTCTTCTACATTTGAAGGGTTAAAGCAAGTTGAAGAAATGGAAGAAGACAAAACCTATAAGTACTTATTAGGTAATTATAAAACCATGGAAGAAGCATTTGCAGAACAAAGAAGATTAAGAAAAGAGAATTTCAAGGATGCCTTTACAGTGGCATTTCTTAATGGCAAAAAGATTAGTATCAAAGAAGCTAAAGATATGATTGACAAAAATAAAAAGTGATTCATGGGATTTTAACATTATTGAATGCATTAGCATAATTTAATTGTTGTTAAAACAAAATCATTACATTTGGAGTTCTAATTCTTGGATTAATAGCTAAGTTTAAACAAAATATTGTGACAATAAAAAAAGAAGTAAAAATTGGTGGAATTGTTGTTATAGCAGTATTCCTCTTTATATATGGACTCAATTTTTTAAAAGGTAAAAATATTTTTACGGCACGCACGCACTATTATGTAGTGTATAAAAATGTTGGCGGTCTTACCGAAAGTAACCCCGTTTATTTTAATGGCTTTGTGGTAGGTAAAGTAAATCAAATTTCTTTTGCTCCCGACATGAAAGGCGGCATTATAGTTGATTTTGTATTGCGCGAAAATGACCTTAAAATTCCTAAAAATACAATTGCGCGCATATTTAGCGATGGATTATTAGGCACCAAAGCAATAGGATTAGACTTTGGAAATGCAACCGAAATGGCCCAAAGCGGAGATACCTTATTGCCAAATCTCGAAAATAGCCTTACCGATCAAATGAGTGAGCAGTTAATGCCAGTAAAAGATAAAGCCGAAAGACTTATTGTTAGAGCCGATTCATTAATGGCAGTCATTACAAAGTTATTCTCCCCAAGTGTAAATGATAATTTACGTCATAGCATCGAAAATGTAAATTCAATTACATTAAATGTAAATAGCATGGTTTCAGAACAACGTAAAAGATTGGATGCTATTACGGCTAATGTAGAATCTATTTCAAAGAATTTAAAAGATAATAATCAAAACCTTTCCGCAGTCATCGCTAATTTTAAAAACATTAGCGACTCTATTGCCAAGGCAAATCTTACACAAACACTTAATAACGCTAACCTTGCAGTGAAACAAACTGCAGAAATTATGGAGAAAATTAATAGTGGTAAAGGTTCATTAGGAATGTTAGTCAATAATGACTCTCTATACAAACACCTGGATATGGCTTCCAAAGACCTGGACCGTTTGCTGGTTGATTTAAAAGAACACCCAAAAAGATATGTTCATGTTTCTGTTTTTGGAAAAAGTGACAAACCTCCAAAAAAGAAAAAATAAACCCATTTAATACTGCTTTTTAATACACGAGTGGCTTATGATATCTAGTATTATTTTTATTATTCTGCTTGCTTCAGGTGCATTTTTATTTTATAAGAATGTATCCAAAATCAGACGCAATGTATTGCTTGGCAAAGAGATTAATCGCTCAGATAATAGTAGCGAAAGATGGAAACTGATGTCATTGGTAGCCATTGGTCAAAGCAAAATGTTAGTGCGACCTACAGCAGCTATTATGCACATTTTGGTTTATGTTGGATTTGTAATTATCAATATCGAAGTCATCGAAATAATGATAGATGGTATTTTCGGAACGCACCGCGTGCTCAGCTTTGCCGGACCATTATATGATTTTTTAATTGGTTCATTCGAGTTTTTAGGCTTAGGCGTTATTATAGGTTGTGTTGTTTTCTTTATCAGAAGAAATGTCATTCAATTAAAACGCTTTATGAGCAAAGAATTAGATGGTTGGCCACGTTCAGATGCCAATTATATTTTAATTACTGAAGTGCTTTTAATGAGTGCTTTTTTAATGATGAATAGTGCAGACTATTTGTTGCAGGGTAGGGGATACGACCATTATATAGCAGCAGGAAGTTTTCCTATAAGCAGTATCATTAGTCCACTTTTTGCCAGCATGAGTGATGCTTCTTTAGTAATGCTCGAAAGAGGCTGTTGGTGGTTTCACATCATAGGCATTATGGCCTTTTTAAATTACTTACCTTACTCGAAACATTTCCATATTTTATTGGCATTTCCAGCTGTTTATTTTTCCAATTTAAAACCAAAAGGAGCCTTCAATAATCTTGCTTCTGTAACCAATGAAGTTAAGCTCATGCTCGACCCAAATGCAGCCATTCCTCCGCCACCTGAAACACCGCTTAAGTTCGGAGCCAAAGATGTGTTAGATTTAAATTGGAAACAATTAATGGATGCCTACACTTGCACCGAGTGTGGCAGATGTACCTCCAATTGCCCTGCCAACCAAACAGGTAAATTGCTTTCGCCTCGTAAAATATTAATGGACACCCGCGATAGATTGACAGAAGTTGGTAAAAATATTGACTTGAACAATGGTACTTTCGTTGATGATGGAAAAGCGCTTTTAGGAAACTACATTTCTGAAGAAGAATTGTGGGCTTGTAACACCTGCAATGCATGCACCCAAGCTTGCCCAATAAATCTTGATCCACTTTCAGTAATTATGGATTTAAGACAATATTTAGTAATGGAGCAAAGCAACGCACCAGCAGCATTAAATGGTATGTTTACTAATATCGAGAACAATGGTGCACCTTGGCAGTTTTCTCCTGCTGATAGACTCAACTGGGCATCTGAAGATTAATTAAAATAAGAAACAAAAGATATGAGCCAACTCAATGTTCCAACCATGGCCGATTACATGGCAAAAGGCGAAACCCCCGATATTCTTTTTTGGGTAGGCTGCGCTGGAAGTTTTGACGATCGTGCAAAAAAAATAACCAAAGCCATCGTCAAAATATTAAACCATGTCAATATAAAATTTGCAGTGCTTGGTGTCGAAGAGTCATGTACTGGCGACCCGGCAAAAAGAGCTGGCAACGAATTTCTATTTCAGATGCAAGCCATGCAAAATATTCAAGTATTGAATGGTTATGAGGTAAAAAAAATTGTTACTGGTTGTCCGCATTGTTTCAATACCATTAAAAATGAATATCCCGAGTTAGGCGGGAAGTACGAAGTATTGCATCACACACAATTGGTGCAACAGCTCATCGATAGCGGAAAATTAAAGGTAGAAGGAGGGGAGTTCAAAGGAAAAAAAATCACTTTTCACGATCCATGCTATTTAGGCAGAGCCAATAATGAGTATGAGGCCCCGAGAAATATTATACAAAAATTAGATGCCGAATTAAACGAAATGAAACGCTCCCGTGCCAACGGTTTATGCTGTGGTGCTGGTGGCGCGCAAATGTTTAAAGAAGCCGAAAAAGGAAATAAAGAAGTAAATGTCGAAAGGAGCGAAGAGGCGCTGGCAATGAATCCAGATGTAATTGCCGTAGGTTGCCCTTTTTGCATGACCATGATGCGCGATGGCGTAAAACATTTCGAAAAAGAAGACAAAGTACAAGTCCTCGATGTAAGCGAAATGATTGCCAAAGCCAACGATTTATAAAGTAATTATTTGGGCAAAACCCCCAAGCAGAAAAAGCTTGGCGGTCGCGCTTTCCACGGTGCGCGGCACCCTGTTTCAATCGCTTTTGCAAAATCCGTTTTCTTTCAAACCTAAACCTCCTTTTATGTCACTCTGAGCAACGCGAAAGCACTGCATTTCCTTTTATGTCACTCTGAGCAACGCGAAAGCACTGTATTTCCTTTTATGTCACTCTGAGCAACGCGAAAGCACTGCATTTCCTTTTATGTCACTCTGAGCAACTCGAAAGCACTGTATTTCCTTTTATGTCACTCTGAGCAACGCGAAAGCACTGTATTTCCTTTTATGTCACTCTGAGCAACTCGAAAGCACTGTATTTCCTTTTATGCACTCTGATCAACGCGAAAGCACTGTATTTCCTTTTATGCACTCTGATCAACACGAAAGCACTGCATTTCCTTTTATGTCACTCTGAGCAATGCGAAAGCACTGTATTTCCTTTTATGCACTCTGAGCAACGCGAAAGCACTGTATTTCCTTTTATGTCACTCTGAGCAACGCGAAAGCACTGTATTTCCTTTTATGTCACTCTGAGCAACTCGAAAGCACTGCATTTCCTTTTATGTCACTCTGAGCAACGCGAAGAGTCCTAAGCGGCTTGGGTTGGATGTTAAAAAGGAGTATTGTTCAAAATCAAGATCAATATACAATATTTAGGGTTCACTCAAAAAGTCGCACGTTTTAAAATTAGTTCAAAACAAAACTGTGAGTCATTCTTGAGTAAAAACATGTATTTTATTTTTGATATTTGACACTTTACAAAAGTATAGACATGCTACTGCATCAATTATCTGGCGCGAGTTTTCAAACTCGTGCCTTTTTTTTAAATTTTCACGGTTAAACATTCATTCACAAATAGCTCTTGTAATTATTTACTCTTACTCTTTGTTGGTGTTATCACCAACAAACTTACCTGGCGCGCGCATACTGCTCGTGACATACCTAATAACAATCCTATTCCTTCACCAACCTACAAACCTGCGTCCCATTAATTCTCGCCACATAAATACCTTTCGAAAACCTTTGCAAATTAATGATTTTAGCAGTGCCTTGGCTCAGCACCAATTCTCCCATCATGTTAAATACTTCAACCGTTTTAATGTTTTTATTGTCTTTGAACATAAATAAGCCTTCACTAGGGTTGGGATACAGCACAAAATGCGTTTCATCTAATTTGATATCATTAGTTTTCACCGTCATATCAAAATTATTTTGCGTGGTGTTGGTGATAATAGGTGCATTGTAATCAAAATAAATATAAGCCGTATTTTCTATCTGTGTGCCATTCGGCAAGTTGGGTAATGGTTTTAAACGATATTGAAAATACCCCATGCTGCCTTCATAATCAGTGGTGCTATCAGGCAACATAATGTTGTTAAACCTTACTGTTAAAATATTCCCATTTAATGATATTTGCGCAGGATGAGAATAACCGCGCACTTCAAAAGAATTAATATCCAAATTTGCATCCAAAGTATCTCTCAAACGAATATTAAAAGCAGGGGCATTTCCTGTATTTTGAAAGTGAATGGTATAGGTAAACCAATCATCATAACCTGGTAACACATTTACAGGATATACTTCTTTCATGTTGGGATCGTAAGAGTTTACAACCTGGTAACAGAAATCATAAACATTATTTGTGGTATCTGCATCCAGTGGTGTTGGATTAATTTCTACATGCACACATATTTGATCTCCTGCCTGGGCGGTGGTGTCGGTGAGGAATTGAAGACCAAAGGAACTTGGGTTTAAACTGTTGAAATTTGTGATGTTGTATGTAAATGTATTGCCGTTTATAGTTGGAATCAAAGCATTTGGTGCTACAGAATAAAATGACACTGCACCTGTAACAATAATACTTACGGCTCCAGCATAATTTGTAGCCCCACAAGTTAAATTATACCAAGCTTCATTGCTTGAAATAAAGGTTTCTAATTTATGTACTTGTCCTGGAAATACCCAACCATAATTATTTACAGATTGTGGATATACATCATAAGCTTCATTACAATTCACCGGAAAGTTAATGTTGGAAACAACATCTGTCGTTGACATTAAGTTGACCATTTGAGAATCGGCTTGTGCACAATCTATACTATAAGGCATATTGTTGCTCTCTATTTTTACCTTATAAGTCCCTGCTTGATTCATTGAAAATCCGTATGTACCATTCATTGCATGATCTTGAGCAATTAAAATATTTGATGAATTGTATAATTTAGCAGTTATATGATTGCTGCCTAAATCAAAAGAATCAACTGTACAATTACTATTTAAATCTGAATAAATGCTACCAGATATGTTTAAGCTACTTACACAATTATTTGGATTATTAATAGGGTCGTTATCAACGCAAATAGGCAACCCAAATATTCCCCAAAAATCGCTTGGCACACAAGTGATAGGGTTATTAGAAATACCAGCAAGTACAAGAGATGGTGGTAAATTATAGAAACAAGAGATATTATTGTCCTCAGCACTTAACTCATACAAATCCTCAGGCAATTGAGGGAGATATGTTAATTGATTAAAACTGCAATCTATTGTAAGTAAATTAATTGGTAAAAGTGGTAAGTACATTAATTGATTGTAACTACAGTCGAGATACATTAAACTTTGAGGTAATGATGGCAATTGAGTTAATTGGTTCGAATTACAATATAATCCAATTAAATTGTTAGGCAATGTGCCAAAGGTCGTTAATAGATTATTGAAACAATATAAATAGTTAAGATTATCAAAATAACTTATTCCGGTTAAATCAGATATCAATAATTGCGGAAGATCCACTTGAATTGCATTTGTAATTTGTGTACAAGTGGTATCCATCTGGTTCCCATTCATACAACTTGGATAATTTAGGGTAAGAAATGCTACAAAATTTGTATCAGGTATGGTTACCCACTGCGCTTTTGCTGGTGCAAACTGCATGCAAAATAACAACAAGAAGGAGAGGAGTAATTTTTTCATATGACCAATTTTTTATCAAATGTAGTAAATATTGTTAACATATTTTTGCATGGCGTTTTTCTTTGAAGTACTGTACTTCCTTTTATGTCACGCTGAGCAACGCGAAGAGTCCTAAGCGCAATGGTTAGGATGTTATAATGAAGCAGTAATGCTAAATTTGAGCTTTCTTCTAAACTTAAACACGCAAAGTTGCTTCGCTTTGCTCAGCAGGACAAAAGCTTTGGCTTTTGTCTAAATTTACTCTTTGTTGGTGTTATCACCAACAAATCTTACTCTTTGTTGGTGTTATTACCAACTTACTCTTTGTTGGTGTTATCACCAACAAAGCTCTCTGACGAGTTTTCAAACTCATGACTTTTAATACTTTTTCGAGCTTCTGCTGTTGGCAATCAAGATTTAATATTCCAGAAAATCCTTCAACTACTTCTTACTCTTTGTTGGTCCCGATAATTATCGGGATCACCAACAAAAATAAGTATATATAAACTACTTCTTCAAAGTAGCATTTAGTCCATCAACCACTTCATTAGTGATCTCCAAGCTATCATTGGCAAATAAAATCCCACCACCAGCAGAATAACCTAAAATATAGGCGTAGTTCGATTTGCTATATTGTTCAGTTAAATATTCAGTAATTGCCTTTTGAATCTTCTCTGTTTTTTCAGCTTCCAACTTAGCTAATCGTTCAGATTGGGTTTGTCTGTATTCAGTTAACTTTTGCTCTCTTGCCATCAAATCTTGCTGTTGTTTCATGCCTTCTTCCTGGCTTAAAGTTTCGGCTTTATCGCGCAAAGCCAAGTAATCGTTTTCTAATTTATGATAATCAGCTTCAAATTTGGTTTCAAATCTTTGCTTTTCGCCTTCCAATTCCTTGCGCATTTGCTTTACCATTTCAAAATTATCCCACAAACTATCGGCATTAACATAAACTAGGGGAGTAGATTTCAATTTTATTTTTGGCATCATGGTAGCCTTAGGTTTTGCCTCTTTTTTATCGACAGCCTGGTTGCCACTTGCATTAAAATGTAAATAATATAAAACTGCTACTGCAATGCTTAATACCACATTAAAAACCAAAGATATATTTTTCATTAATTGTAATTTTCTGCAAAATAAAACATAAATAGGTGATTATAGTTGATAAAATTGTATGTTTAATGCCTAATTTGCTCATTATTTAACATTTATCCAATCCAATAGAATCATAATATTGTAACAACAAAACTACCAACAAATGAACATACAAGATTTACAACCAATAGAAATTTGGGAAAACTTTGCCAAACTTAATGCAGTGCCAAGAGCATCTAAGAAAGAAGCAAGAGTAATAAAGTTTATAGAAGACTTTGGTCAATCCCTTAATTTG
>JBILPB010000116.1:0-10544 GCA_044374175.1 Bacteroidia bacterium
TATTTTAGAAAGGGATACAATTATTGCACATTTTGTTGCAAATGAAAATATTAATCCAGTTGTTTTTATTCCATTATCGTTTACCCCCAATGGTGATGGGCTTAACGATTTGTTGTTTGTAGCTCATTCTGAAACAGTTTCTGCAGGCTCAATAAAGATTTTTGACCGTTGGGGTGGATTATTATATTTGAATAATACTCTTAACTTTAAGTGGGATGGAACTCAAAACGGTCGCCCACTTCCGCAATCGGTCTATTATTATGAATTTAATTATACTACAATTACAGGTGAGTCGGATATTGTAAGAGGTACAGTTACCATAGTTTATTAAATTTTATCTGAATAATTAAGTTAAGCTATTTGTTACTTAAAATTTAGACAGCTATCAATCGTTTTTTACAAGGATGCTTTTTTCTATAAAAAACAGTAATGATAGCGTATATTTAAATTGATATCAGCTACCAGACATAACGAAAACCGGTTACTGAAATTTATTTCATTTTGACTTGGTCGTTTATACATCTTACCTTATGGTTAAAAAAAATTGCGGACATAAGACCTGCGATTAAAAAGGATATTTACTAAAGGAAGAATAACCCGCAACGATATACTGTTGCGGGTTATTAATTTTATTGCAATTGTTGAATTGCAGCTGTTTCTGCTGCAAGAATGGCTAATTCAATTCGTGTTATGTTAAAGATAACTAATGGTAATGGTAGCTTTTCAAAATTAGATTTTTCCCAGCTTACTTGTTCCCCATAAACAGTGATTTGATTGGTATTCAAATTTGTTAAATCAATACCTGGTGAAAGTTTTACTAAAGTTTGCTTGTATCCTTCGATTCTAGCTTTCAACTTTGGTGCTGTGCAGGGGAATGATGCATATTCAACAGTTAATAATCTTTTTGTGAGTTGATCGCCCCCACCACTGTTTCGTAAATCATCTAGATTAATTTTTTCTGCCTGTGCCTCTGACATGCCTTCTTCGGTTATTGAAATTAGGTAGGCTTTCATTTTTGAAGTGTACTTTAACAGGCTATCCGTTGCTATTTGAAGTTCTTTAATTTGCAGGACTTTAGCTGTATCGGCAGCTTGTTTTACCAATATCAATTCATAGGTTTTATGGTTAACCTTTTTATTATATTGTAGTAAGTCATTGCTTTCAGTAACACCTCTCCAAAAACTATCAGAAGTTGTTCTAGATAATCCAGTGCCCGATTCAGTAATAAACAAACCAACACCTGCAATTATTAAAATAATGGTTGCAGTTGCATTAATTTTATTGGTGGTGTTTTTGTAAATACTTAAAATATAGATGGGTAAGTATCCTAGCAAAAGTAGCGAGCAACCAGTAATGGTCATCATGCGGGCTCCTGGCCAATGTAGAATGCGGAATAAAATTCCAACACAGATTAAAATAGCTGAAACAAATCCAATAATACTTAATACTACACTTCTGTTGTTTTCTTCTGTAGATTTAAATTTAAGTATAAATAGCAAAGGCAAAAAAACTACCGCTAAAAAAAATACACCAACTAAAATAAGCACGTTTGCACCGGGCCAGTGCTGGATTTTAAAAATGGAACCAATTAATATCATCAATGATGATACATACCCCGAAATTTTCATTGTTGCGTTCATAAAATAATAATGTTTAAATGTGAGTAGTCGATTAGTTTCGTCTTGTATTTCCTTCAAACCTTTTTCTCCAAAAAGTAAAAGCGTTTGTTGATATACCGTCTCGAAGTTCCTGTATTCATCGAGTTCATTTTCAATTAAACAACAAATATGATCCAGCAGGTCGATACTGAGGTCAGGGGATGTAATTCCCCTAACCCTAATATCGTTTTCAATAAAGGTAATCTGTTCTTCTGTTAAACTTAACATGGTTAAACGCTTGGTTTAAGATCAAGTAAAATATTCATAGTTTGAATGAAATCTGCAAATTCGTAAATCTTTTCCTTAGCTCGCTCATTTCCGGTTTGAGTTAGCGTGTAGTATTTCCTTATTCGTTTGCCGATGTTAACCGTTTCTGTTGTAACTACGCCCTCGGCTTCCAGCTGGTGAAGCAAAGGATAAAGTGCACCTTCGGTAATCACAATTTTAGAGTCGGTTAACTCTTTTACTTTTTGTGTAATCTCATACCCGTACATTTGTTTTGTGTCGGATAACAGTTTTAAAATAACAGTTTTTAAAGTACCTTTAATTAGCTCTGATGAATACATAGGACAAATATACATAAGAAAATTATGTATAAGCAAATAATGTATTGAGATAATTTTTATATTATTGAATATCAGTGCAATAAAATTTTTTTGTAAGGTGTAAAAATTATTTGGGTGCAAGTTTTTAGAAGGTTAATTCTTATTTTCATGGAATTAGGCTTTATTTTGGTTGAAGCGCAGGTTGGTGATGGAACAACAACCAAATTTGGTATTCTTATTTGCAGTGGAATTATGCTTTATTTAGGTTATAGTGCTTGTCGGTGGCGGAACACCGACCAGAGGTGGAATTCTTATTTTCAATGGAATTATACATTATTTTTGTAATAACGTGGGTCGGTGGCGGAACATAGTCCAGAGATGGAATAGTTGGAATACAAATAAATAAATTTTAAATATTTTTTGAGATCAAGAAATTTACTTAAAATATTTAAAGGATAAGTAATAAACATTTACTGATTGTTTTTTTGACTAAAAAGAGTGCGTGTTTTTGCTTTTTGAATTAATTCAAGTGCTCTTTTTATTCAGCTATCTGTATTTTTAACGCTGCATTCATAATGTGCTAAACTTCGCTGCATGCCCGGTTTAAAGCTTTGCCAAAGTCTATTGCCTTGTTCATCTTGCGCTAAAACTTCAATTAATTCTTCTGGTAAATCAACCACATTTGGATCAACTAAATAAAATGAAACTTCAACATCTTCACCTTGCCTTATTTTACAAGCTTTTCTAAGTGGACTACCTATTGCAAAATATTTAAAACCTCCTTTTAATGAATTAATGGCTAAAGCAAAAGGAGTTTTATTCATGGATCCTTTTACACGGTATCGTTTTGCTGCGGGTAAAGAGGCAAGAATTTCTTCAGGTACAATAATGCCATAATTTGTGCTCACCGCACCCAAGGCTTCAAGCCGACCTGTAAATTTGTATATTGGTTCTGCTTTAACAGCCATTATACTTTCAAATAATTAAACGTCCATTTTGGTTAAATTGTGTGCCAACACATCTAAAAACTTTGTTAATGGTTTTTCTACCATCATTTTTAGCATAGGATTTAGTTCAGCTTCTAAAAACAATTGCGCTTTACAAGCCGCATCAGTGTTGGAGCTTATAGCTACTTTTAAAAAAACAGCCGCAGGTAATTTACCAATACCTTTGTAAGCAATATTCGTAAATGGAGTTTGCTCGGTAATCATAAAACCAATAGAGGGCATTCCTTTTAAAGTAAAGGTACATTCAGTTTCTGAGCTTTGCCAATCGCTTACTTCTGAAGGCATTAATTTTTGAAAATTATTAAGGTTGGTCAAAAAAGTATAAATATTAGTGCTTGGTTTAGCAATATCTACGATTTGAGATTGTAATTTTGTTTGACTCATTTGATAGTGTTTTAAATTGTTTTATTGGCCCCATTGAGCTGGATTTAATAACCAGCTGTTGAGTGAATCCATATCGTTGGCATTAATGTAGCCAGTTTCAAGCGCAGCTTCAAGTAAAAAGTAATAATTGGTTAGTGTAAAAAGCTTGCAGTTTTTTTCTTTAAAGCTTTCACTTGCTTTTTCAAAACCATAGGTAAAAATGGCGGCCATTCCTAAAACCTCTGCATCAGCTGCTTTTAGTGCATCAACAGCTTTTAAACTACTCATTCCAGTACTTATTAAATCTTCAATCACAAGTACTTTATCACCCGGTTTTACTTTGCCTTCAATCATATTACCCAATCCATGTTCTTTGGCAGATGCTCTTATATAAGCAAAAGGCAATTGTAATTCTTCTGCTACTAAAATACCATGCGCAATAGCACCAGTAGCAACACCTGCAATTAAAGTAGTGTTTTGATAGTGTTGCTTTGCTAATGCAGCAAAACTTTGTGCAATAATTTTTCTAGTAGAAGGATAAGATAGTGTAACGCGATTGTCGCAATAAATAGGACTTTTCCAACCAGAAGCCCAAGTAAAAGGATTGTTAGGTTGAAGCTTTACAGCTTTTGCCTCTAATAAAAGTAAGGCTATTTGTTTGGCAATATTTTCATCAAAAATCATGCTTCAAACGTACAGTTAATTTTTGTAAATTGGAGTAAGAAAAGGCTATTTTTAGTACTTTTGTGTGTTAATAAAATTGGATGGAACTTTATAAAATTTACTACGATCACAAAAAAGTGATAATTGCCGATGAAGCCGATCTCAATTTTAATGGAAACAACATCTTGTTTGCCGAGTTTGATAATGCTGAAATTTTAAAGGCTTTAATTCAAACCCTATTGGATGTACCTTCTTTAGAATCTCTATATGTGTATGGCAAAAATCCGGAATTAATTTGGGAGACCTATAAATCATTATATACAATTATTGAAGCTGCAGGAGGATTGGTACTTAATAAAGCTACCCATGCTTTGCTTATTTTTAGGCAAGGTAAGTGGGATTTACCAAAAGGAAAGATTGAAAAAAAGGAAACAATTGAGCAAGCGGCAATTCGAGAAGTTATTGAAGAGTGTGGTGTGAAAGAGTTGGAAATAAATGAGAAACTTTGTATTACTTATCATGTATACAATTTGGATGAAAAAAAGATTCTCAAATTTTCGCATTGGTTTTTAATGCGCTGTAATGATAATGAACAGGAATTGGTGCCACAAGCTGTAGAAGGTATTACTGATGCCACATGGATGACTGCTACAGAGGCTTTGAATATTTTGGATAATTCTTATTCTTCGGTGCGGGATGTGCTAACAAGGTTTTTTATTAAATCGCTCTAGCTATTTTTTCTTTATTATTTGCTTTAAGAAATTATCCATGTTATTACTAGGGGCAGGCGCATTACCTTTAATTATATCACCTTCTGTATCTATTAAAACATAATATGGTATGTTTTTAATATTGTATTGATTTCTGATAGATTTATCAGTGTCATGAATTAAGAGCCAATTGAGTTTATTATTTTTGAAGTATTGCTTTTCTGCTTCAATATCTTCGCCAGTGGCAATGCTAATGAAGACTACCCGGTGTCCATATTTTTGCTCTAACTTTTGAATGTATTTTAATTCTTGCAAGGATTCGACATTCCAACTGGCCCAGAAATTTATATACACATAATTTCCTTTTGTATCTTCAATGCTTTTGTATTTAGGATGATTTAAAACCAATTCTGGCGCATGTGAACCAGCTTCTAGCGCATTCATATCTTGCAACAAATTTTTAGCAATTATTCGATTTTGATTGCTTAAACCTTTTAAAGAAATGTAATTCATTAGCAAGCTTATATTATTGCGATTATTATCTTTTAAATAATACCATTCTCTTAATCCTGTTAACAAAATAAGTTCTCTTAAGGTGTCATTTTTTAATAGTGTATCAGCTTTTAAGATAGTGTTCAAAGCATTGTTATAACTGTGCATTTCGTTTATTTCGGTAAATAAATCGACTCCTTTAGGCTTAAGTGATAATTGTTTAAGATATTGTTTGAAATAGGCACCAAAATAATTCATATACATAGGGTGTGCATAGATTATTTTATCGCTAAAATATTTTTTAAATTGGTAATTATGATTTAAAAAACAGGCCTCTTCAATTGGTGCTATACTGTAATCTATATATGTTTTTAAGAATTGAGAGGCATTTGAAAACTCATTCTTAATAATATTGTTTTTGAAGTTGAGCAGTTCTTTTTGTAATATTCTGGACTGAGCAAAATAGATATTGTTGTTTGCATAAAAACTTTCCAATAATTTTTCGAAATAGATTATTCTATTATTTAAACTCTGTTCATTTTTATTTAAAAAATGCATGCTTACCTTATTTTCTACGCCAATAATTTCAGTGGCGTTGGTATCAATTTTACTTAATTCAATGATGTAGCTTGAGTCTGGCTCGGCATATAAAAAAGCGCTTGTTTGACTTGTTTTTAATACAATTTTTTTGATGATATTTAAAGGAATCTGCAACTTAACAACACCATTTGTATTTGTATTTACAGTTTGAATTAATACTTCCTTATTTGTAAAATAATCTTCGTTTTGATACACTCTGACTGCTTGTTGGGGATAATCTGGAATTGTAGCCTGAATGGTAACTTGAGAGAATGCCATTGAAGTTGCCAATAATAAAGACAGAAAAAATAATTGCTTCATACATTTAAAAGGAAAATAAGCAGGAATGGAAGCAAGCATATAAATGTGACTATATTAAAAAGCAAATTGTTCAATGAATTCAGTGTTGCAAATTTTATGCCTTTGCAAAATTATCGTAAAACAACCACATGTCCAACTTGATTCAAAGTCTTATCTGGTGAGCAATAACTACGATAATCGATTTTGTAAATATAAACACCTAATTGCACAGTTTCATTATCAATAATTCCATCCCAAGCCTGGTTCTTGTTTCGGGTCTCAAAAACTAATTGCCCCCATCTATTATAAATTGCCATGTAAAAATCAACAATGTTATCATAATTCCCAGCAGGACTGAAAACATCATTTAGTCCATCACTATTTGGAGTAAAGCTGTTTGGGATAAATAGTGGAGGGTCGTCTTCAATGGCATCTACAATAATTGTATCATACAAATTGCATGTATTGTTGTAAGTTAAAATTACGGAATACAGTCCAGGATGAAAAACATCTAAAAAAGAAGTAGTTGCACCAGTGTTCCAAAGGTAAGTTCCGCCAGGATCTGCAAAGCTGAGGTCAAGTTTAAATTTATTATTGCTACAGAGTACAGTATCAATTCCTAAATAAGGCTGATGGTAGTATTCGACTTTTATGGTATCTTTAAAATTACATATACCACTATATGCTTCGGCCCAATAAATGCCAGTTTCAGTTACGTCAAAAAACTGATTGTTAGTGCCTGAACTCCATAAAAAAGTTTGTCCATTATTTCCAGCATTCAGTTGTAAAGTATCGCTTGGGCAAATAATAGTATCTAAGCCTAAATCAAATTGAGGTAATGGTAAATAAATGATGTTGATAGAGTCAATTTTAATGCAATTACCTGCGCTGGCCATTACCCAATAGGTTCCAGAATAGGGTGCTTGTATTGTTTGTGATGTTTCGCCTGTACTCCAAAGGTAGGTGCATCCAGGGTTGCCAGCATCTAATGTAATTACCTGGTTTTGACATATCGAAGTGTCATTGCCGACTGGTGGAATTGTAACCATTGTAATGTTCAAAGAGTCTGTAAGGTCGCAATACCCATTGCTAATTGTAACAATATAATCTCCGGGAAGGCTTGCAATTATTACGGGAGAGGTTTGGCCGGTGTTCCAGACATAAGTGTAAGCAGCATTTCCAGCATTGATTGGAATACTGGCTAGGCCACAAATTATGGTATCATTTCCTAAACCTGAAATGGGTTCAATAATTACTGTAATATCCAATGCTGAAGTATCAGCGAAATTACAACTGGTAGAATCAATGGCAATTAAGGTAACAGTATATACACCTGAATTGTTATATATGTGACTTGGATTTGGCGTATTTGATACCGGTGATCCATCTCCAAAATCCCAAATGAAATAAGTTGCACCGGTACTATTGTTATTAAAAGAAATAGGATAGTTACTGCACACTGTATCGGTTGGAGCAGCTGTAACTTCAGCATCCAAATCAAGTAATTGAAAATCCATTTTTATAACTGCAATATTACAATTTGTACTGTTGTTTGTTGAAGAGTATACTCCAGGTGTGGTGGGGAAATTATCAAGCCCACCGCAACCTGCGCAAACAGATTGATACACAATTCCTTTTTTATCGAACCTGCTTGTGCCGCCATCAACATGCTCTCTAGTGCCTACTCCGCCACCAAAGTAGCTTGCATACCAGAGAGAGAGGGCATCCTTTTTAAGTACAATGAAATAAAAATCACAGCCATCGGTGGTGCTTTGTAGTGCATCTGATGTTACAGGTAAACCTGCTGTGGTGCCTGTGTTTCCTAGTCCAATGCATTGACCACCCCAGCCCGAAACGTATACATTTTCGCAATCATCCACTAGAAAAGCAGTTGGTGAAATGTTTGGTACAAGAGTGCCAGAACCAAACACGGTGGAGTAAATACTCGTAGAAAGATCTGGTGAGAATTTATGTATAAACTGTCCACTATTTGGATTGCTGTAAACACCCGGTGATGATGGGTAAACACCTTCGGTTTGACCGCAAACATAAACATCAAAGTCTGAGTCTAACTGCACAAAATAACTCTGATCATATTCATTAGTTCCTATAAAAGTGGATTGTAAAATGTTAGTGCCATCGCTTTGTATTCTTGATAAAAAACCATCTATCTGACCTCCGTATGTTTGATGAAAAGCTCCTGGAGTGACAGGGAAATTGCTGCTTGAAGTGCCTCCAGTAACGTAAACATTTTGATTAGGATCAATATCCAAATAATAGGCAGCATCATCATCTGAACCTCCTAAGTAAGTGGCCCATTGCATAGTGCTCAAATCATTACTCATTTTAAACACACATCCATCTTGTGAGCCGCCTTGAAAAGTAGTTTGAAAGGCGCCTGCAGTTGCGGGAAAGTTATTTGATTTTGTACAAGAAGAAACATAGCAATTGCCTAAAGCATCAAGCATAATATCGCCTCTGCTATCATCTGCATAGTTGTATTTAAGCGATGTGCATGTGGCAAGGTCTGCACTAATGTTTGTTCCATCATCGTCAGAACCTCCAACAAATGAAGAACCCAACAAGGCCGAACCTGTAGGATTAAATTTACACACTACCAAGTCGCTGCCACCATTGTAAGAAACATCATATGCACCTGCTGTTATCGGAAAATTTGAAGAGTATGTTTTTCCTAAAATAAATAAATTATCGGCCGCATCGGTATATATACTACTTGGTAATTCATTATTACTTCCTCCTAAATAAGTGGAGTATATCATATTACTTCCTGTAGGATTATATTTAGTAATGCAAATATCAAAAGGATAATTGTAGCCTCCAGTTCCTCCACCCGCAAATGTAGTTTGATAGGCACCTGTAGTTGTTGGGTAGCCAATCGCAGTAACAATTCCACCAGAAAAAATATTGCCAAGTGCATCATAAGTAGCTGTGTAAGCCCAATTGTCGGCAGTTGAACCAGAATAGCCCGAACAAATTAAAGTGGGGTCAATAATAAGTTCAACATCTTTATTGTAGTTGTTTGGAAAGTTGAAACTAACAATGTTATTCTCATTTATTTGGTATTTACAAGCAACCATTTGTTTGTGGCCATCAATCCACTGGTAAGCGATTGGTTTGGTTTCTGTGTTTAAACCTAAGCTCGTTTTAATTTGCAAATCGCCATTTGTAATTTTAATAAATTTAGCGCCAGTATATGCAATTTTTATGTTGTTTACATTTGCACCTGGGCTCACAATATAATCATATTCCATGTTGTTGCCAATGTTGTAAACTTCAACATCAATACCATTATACAAAGCCTTGTATTTTATACGATGATATACTGCAACATTGGATGACCACTGACTGCTATCGTTACCTGTAAAATAATTTCTAAAGAAATTTTCTTTTAATGAACCTTCAACTTTAACTTGTTGATTGGCGTTTAAGAACTGCGCTTTGTAAGAGAAGTGATCAACTACTTGGTTTGGCAGTGCACGCGATTGAGATGAGTTTTTATCATGACTTGGATGATGCAAATGCTCAATGGCTTCGGCATCCCAAAATAGGTAAGTAAAAGCATTGTCTTCGAAATAAACTTTGCCACCTCTAAAAAGAGGAGCGCTAAATTTTACTTGTTTGGGAAGTTGATTTTTATTTTCTTCGAATTGAATCGAATTTTGATGGGCGATAGGTTTTGCAGCAGTTGGTTCATTTTTATTGAGATGAGTTGCCTGCGTATTGATGCAAAACATCGAGAGCATAAAAAAGGTAAATATGTATTTTAATGCGTGCATTTTATGCTTCAGCTTCCAATATATTAAGGGATAAACATACTAAATAAATAGTAAATTTACAATGTAGTTGCACATACTGTTGATGAAACGTTTACGAATGGTTTTTCTACTTGCTGAAAACTTGAAATATCGGGCAATATCCTCCTATTTTATAAATTGACTTTTTAAGGGGATATTTATTATTCACCAAAAGTTAGTCTTTTTAGTGAATGTATTCACCAAAAGTTAGTCTTTTTGGTGAATAGCAATTGGCTTGAATGACTTCAAAGGTGCTACAATCTAAAAAAAAATACTAGAAATAGCCTTCTATAGCATCAGGCACCAATAATTTAACATTCCCGCCATATTTATGAATGTCGCGCACAATGGTAGAGGTAAAGGCAATATATTCAGGGTCTGTTAGTAAGAAAACAGTTTCAATTTCTTCGTT
>JBILPB010000117.1:0-10543 GCA_044374175.1 Bacteroidia bacterium
AGTTTATTTCTGATTTCAAAAAGAATTCCTGCATTAGTAAAAGCATAGCAAAAACATCTTTTTATAGAAGCAACCACAGTGTGGCTTTTTTTGTATACTGATGTTTTTATGAAGCTAAGTGTAAATAATACACTACAAACTGCTGAAAAAACAAGGTATTGAGTCAATTTTCTTTATAAAATACTTTATATTTGCGCTCCTTTTAGAAAAGGGTGGGGGGGAAATATTTTTTAATCTTAATAATAATCAATTTATGGAAACGCTACAAGCAAAATCTGATTACGAATCAAAACTTGGTGAATGGATTAATGATGAGAAAGCAGCAGTAAAATTAATTAATGTAACCGGTCATTTATGGTTCGACAAATCTGTAGAACTTATTTTATTTCGAAACCAATTAGTGGATAGAAGTGCAAGTGAAATTTTAAACTTACATCAGTATGCAAACAATGTGGTTAAAAAACCTATCAATGTAACAGATACTTTGGCTTTGGCCTTAGCTATTGATGCTTTACCTAAGATAGCAGCAGCAAGAATTGATATCGGTCGTTTAGGTGCCGAATGGTTACAGGAAAAATCAAGTGGTATAAGCATTAAAGATTTTGTTGATAAGCAATTAAAGAGTTTTATTGAACATCAAAAGGCTGATTTTGAGCCTAAAGATGTTGTTTTATTTGGCTTTGGCCGAATTGGACGTTTAGCAGCAAGAGAATTAATTGCTCAGGCAGGTAAAGGCGAGCAGTTGAGGTTACGTGCCATTGTTACACGCACCAATTCCGATGAAGATATTACTAAGAGAGCCGATTTGCTAAGAACAGATTCTGTGCATGGACCATTCCCTGGTACGGTTATCGAAGATTTTGAGAATAAAGCATTAATCGTAAATGGTCATAAAGTGGCCATGATTGCAGCAAGTAAGCCCGATGAAGTTGATTATACTGCTTTTGGTATTAATGATGCCTTATTAATTGATAACACTGGTATTTCAAGAGATCGCGAGGGTTTGAGTAAGCATTTAAAATCTAAAGGTGTAAGCAAAGTATTGCTAACTGCGCCAGGTAAAGGTGATATTCCAAATATTGTACATGGTGTTAATAATGCTTCTTACGATCAAAATGAAACTATTTTTTCTGCAGCCTCTTGCACCACAAACGCAATAGTACCTGTTTTAAAGGTAATTTCAGAGAAATTGGGCATCGAAAGAGGTCATATTGAAACAATTCACTCTTACACAAACGATCAAAATTTACTAGATAATTATCATCCAAAATATCGCAGAGGTCGCTCTGCAGCCTTAAACATGGTAATTACCGAAACTGGTGCCGATAAAGCAGTAGCAAAAGTTTTACCTCATTTGGCTGGTTTATTAACTGGTAATGCAGTCCGCGTGCCCACCCCAGATGTTTCTTTAGCTATTTTAAATTTAAACATCAGTAAAAGCAGTAGCAAAGAGGAAGTGAATGAAATTATGAGAGATGCTGCCTTAAATGGCGAATTGGTTGAGCAAATTCAATATTCAAACTCAAACGAATTGGTTTCTACCGATTTAGTTGGAAATCCTTGTGCTTCTATTTTTGATAGCCCAGCAACAATAGCATCAAAAGATGGTAAGAGCTTGGTTTTATATGTTTGGTATGATAATGAATACGGCTATACCCGTCAGGTAATCCGCTTATCAAAAGAATTAGCTGGTGTAATCAGAATGAGATATTACTAAATTACTTTTTTTTGATTTTTAAGGCCCGAAAATTTAATTTTTCGGGCTTTTTTTATACCATGTTTTTGATTCAAAATTTAAACTCCAACACCATATAAATTAAATAGTTGCATGTTTAAAAAATTATTTTTATTTTTACACGTTAATTTTCGCTAACGAAATCAATTTGGCAATCGTTAACAAGATGTAAACAAAATAATATATCACCACCATGAGTAAATATACTAAGCTGATTTTTTGGATGGCTTTATTTGTTGGAATTCAACAAAGCAATGCACAATTGGTGGTTAATACAACCACTTACACTGCTCCAGATCCTGCCACAAGTTTAGTAAATAACGTCCTTCTTGGTACAGGTGTAACTGCCAGCAATATTGTTTTTACACCAGGGGTAAATTCTAATACACAGCTCGGATATTTTAACGGTAGTAACTCCAATTTAGGTTTAGATAGTGGTATTGTGCTAAGCTCAGGTAATGTTTTAGATGCAATGCCTGGTAGCTTTGTGGGATTTGCTGGAAATTTTATGGCGATGCCTTATCCTGACCTTTTAAATGTAGCAAATTCAGTACCGCCACTCATTAATCAAGCTTTTAACGTTAATGGAGTTTATGATGTAGCAGTGCTAGAATTTGATTTTGTTCCTTCTTCAGATACAGTAAAGTTTAAGTATGTTTTTGGATCAGATGAATACCAAACTTTTATCAATAGTAATTACAATGATGTTTTTGGATTTTTTATAAGCGGACCAGGAATTACAGGACCTTTTGGAGGTAATTCTCAAAATATTGCTTTAGTGCCGAATTCAAATCCTCCGTTGCCAATAACTATTAGTTCTGTTCAGCCTGCGTTAAATGGGCAGTATTATATTGATAATCCAAACAATACTACTGTTGGATTAAATGGTTTTACTACTGTTTTTACTGCCATGTCACCAGTAACTTGTGGTCTTACTTATCATATTAGAATTGCTATTGCAGATGGTTCTGATGCCAGTTTAGATTCAAAAGTTTTTCTAGAAGCCAATAGCTTCAGCAGTCAAGGTGTTCAATTGACAGGTTCGGTAAGTATTGGTGGTACCGATTCAATCTTATATGAAGGTTGTGGGGTGGCCACCATTGAGATGATGCGCCCAGGAGATGTTACTTTAGGTGATACTGTTCATTTTATTATTGGTGGATCTCCAAATAATGGTGATTATACCAATTTTGCAGATAGTTTGGTGTACCAACCTGGTCAACAATCTGCATTTTTAAATATCAACGCCTATCAAGATAACACTGTTGAAGGATTGGATACCATTACTATTACCACCATTGGTGGAGTTTGTTCAACACTTATTTCTACGATTACCATGTATATTGCAGACGTGCCTGCAGTTTTTGCCAATGCAGGAAATGATACCACTTTGCATTGCGCTGGTGACCCTGCCACTTTGCATGCTAGCGCAACAGGCGGATTACCGGGCTATTTTTATACTTGGCAAAATGGATTAGGAAGTTCAAGAATTATTACTGTTAATCCTACTGTCACAACCAGCTATGTTGTTATGGTGCAAGACACTTGTCAGCAGGTGTTTGATTACGATACTATAGTGGTTAATATTCCGGTGGTTAATCCAATCATTGTTACAGGCTCACCCGATCAGGATATTGTATGCCCAAATCAACCAGCAACATTTACTGCTTCTGCTGTAGGAGGTACACCGCCATATAATTTTTTATGGCAAAATCCTTTCACAGCAGGAAGCACTGCTACCTTTATTACCCCTGTAGACCAATGGTTTGTTGTAGAAGTAACTGATGATTGCAATATCCTCCATGGATATGACACGGTTAATGTAAATCTGATAGAGGTGAACCAGTTAACCGCATTTTTACCTGAAGAAATTCGAATTTGTTTAGGGGAATCGGCCACAACGCAGGTTGAGGTTTTTGGTGGAGTTTTAGATTATCGCTATACTTGGACTAATGTTACCTCTGATGAACCTTCAATAACTGTTGCTCCTACCAATAATTCAATTTATATGGTTACAGTAAATGATAGTTGTGGAAATACAACTTCAGCTTCGGTTTTGGTAAGTATTAATTACCCAGTGGCTGATTTTACTTATACCTCAGATCCAACAAACGATTATAAAATAATTTTCAATAACGCCTCATTAAATCCAGTATTAAATTCTTGGGATTTTGCTGATGGTATACTTTCTTCAGACATGCACCCTGACCATATTTATGCCGATAGTGGTAGTTATGATGTTAAATTGGTGATGCAGGATACTAGCGGCTGTGTGGATACTGTCATTAATGTGGTTTGGGTAAATCCCGATTTAAGAGTTTTAATTCCATCTGCCTTTACACCAAATGGTGATGGATTAAATGATGTTTGGGAAATTCAAGGACAAGGTATGGAACAATTAAGTTTTATTATCTTTGACCGCTGGGGCGGAAAAGTTTTTGATAATGGAAATTCAGTAAATAACAATAAATGGGAAGGAAAGGAAATGCCTCAGGGCGTATACTCATATAAAATTGAAGCAAAAAGTTTTACAGGAAGGTTATACAATAAATACGGATCAATAACATTAATAAGATAATCACTATCAAATCATATGAAAATAAATAAACTAATAATTGGAGTTTTTGCAACAATTTTATTTTGCAATAACTTTTTAGTAAAGGCACAAATTGGGATAAGCACAACTGCTTATTCAACACCAAATGCTGCGCAGAGTTTAGTAAATAACATTTTACTTGGAGCGGGAGTAACTGCCAGCAATATTACTTTCACTACTTCAGGAAGTGAACCAATTCAACTTGGTTTTTTCAATGGAGTAAACTCTAATATTGGTTTAGATAGTGGTATTGTAATGTCAACAGGTGATGTAGCCGATATAGTTCCTGGTAATTTCGGTGGAGGTGTACCACTCGGTGGTGCAGATCCAGATTTATTAACCTTGGCCAATTCGGTTCCTCCATTAATTGGCCAAGGTTTTAGTGTTTCTGGCACATTTCATACTGCAATATTAGAGTTTGATTTTGTTCCTGCAGCCGATACAGTGAAGTTCAGATACGTATTTGGCTCTGATGAATATACTACTTGGATCAATTCTCAATATAATGATGTTTTTGGTTTTTTTATTAGTGGCCCTGGTATCAATGGTCCTTATGCGCTTGGTGCAGAAAATATTGCTTTAGTTCCGGGTACAAATCCTGCCTTGCCAATCACAATTAGTTCTGTACAACCTAATTTAAACGGTCAATATTATATTAGTAACACAAACCAAGGTAGTGTGGCGTTGAATGGTTTTACAACAGTGTTTACGGCTATTTCTGCAGTAACTTGTGGCCAAACTTACCACATTAGATTGGCTATTGCCGATGGTTCTGATTCTGGCTTGGATTCAGGTGTATTTTTAGAAGCATTAAGTTTTACCTCTAATGCTGTTTCCATTGTTTCAAATACCCTAAATGGCGATACCACAATAGTTGAAGACTGTTCTCAAGCTGCATTTACATTCTTTAGGCCAGGTTCAACTGTTGATACTTTAGTGTTGAACTTTAACGTTACAGGAACTGCGATAGAAGGAACTGACTATGCCGCTATACCTGATTCTATTACCTTTCTACCAGGCCAAAGCACTATAGATGTTCCAATTATTCCATTAGCTGATGGAATTACAGAAGGTCCTGAATCAATAATTATTTCTTTTACCCAAGACATTTGCGGGTCTTTCTTAATTACTTCGAGTATCTGGATTGTACCTGTAACCCCAATTGTGGCTTCTGCACCTGATACTGGTATTGTTTGCCCAAATACACCAATTACACTCGAAGCTCAATTTAGTGGTGGATATCCGCCATACACTGTAGTCTGGAGTACTGGTGATACGGCAAGCTCAGTGACTGTTAATCCAGGTAACACAACCACTACTTATTATTACACGGTAGTAGATACTTGTTATGGAATTGCCGTGACAGATTCAATTACTGTTAACGTTTCTCCCGGCTTGCCTTTACAAGTGTTTGGAACAGATATTTGCATAGTCCCAGGAGGTGTTGATACGCTCTCTGCTAATGGAGTTGGTGGTTTCCCTCCTTACAGTTATGCATGGATTCTTGGTGGAACTTTTATGGGCTTTAGCCAAGATTTAATAATTACAGGTGTTCAGGATACAACTTATATTGTGCAAGTAAATGATGGTTGTGGTAGTTTGCTGGCAATCGATTCTGTATATGTTACAATAGGCAATCCTGTAAATTTGGATGTAATTACACTAGGTGCTAACCAATCGATCGTTGAAGGATGCGGAAGTGGTATATTTCAGTTTACAAGACCTGGTTCAACTTCAGATACACTTTATTTACCAATAAACATTGGAGGTTCTGCAACTTCTGGATCAGATTATATTGCTTTTAATGATACAATTGTTTTTTTACCTGGTCAAAGTCAAATACAAATTGTTGTTTCTGCCGTAAACGATGGCCTTGTTGAAACAGATGAATCAATTATTGTATCATATTTTCAAATAGGTTGTGGTTCAACGGCTCCAATTATTGATAGTATTCAAATTTATCCTTTAGCACCTATTAATACAAATGCTCAAAGTACATACACGATTGTTTGTCCGGGTGATAATGTCACTATCAATTCATCTTTTACTGGAGGCTATCCACCCTATACTGTTGTTTGGAATACTGGTGATACTGCTAGTTCAATAGTTGTTAATCCCTCTGCTACCGCTATATACACATATACAGTAACTGATTCTTGTAATTCACAATCTGCATCGCAAACAATAACTGTAAATGTGCCTGTGGCATCTCCAATATCAGCCACAACAACTGCAGATGATATTCTTTGCCCAAATGATGTAAGTGTAGTTACTGCAACTGTAACTGGTGGTTTCCCTGGTTATACTTATTCTTGGGCTTTGAATGGAAGTACCGTTTCAACTGCTGCTACTTTTACTACTCCAGTGTTAAGTCAAAATACAACCTATGTTTTAACTGTTACCGATGCTTGTGGATCAGCTCCTTTAACGCAAAATGTAGTAGTAAACGTAGTTCCCTATACCCCAATTAGTTTGGATTTAGGAGCCGATTTAACGGTGCCATGTCCTAATACATCAACAACAATTAATCCGGTTTACCTCAATGGTGCACGTCCATATACTTTTGTTTGGAGTGCAGGAGTTACACCAATTCTTAATGATACGGTAGGTTTAATTCAACCAGCAGCTACCAGTACCTATTATTTAACCATGACAGATGTTTGTCAGCAAAGTCCTGTAGTGGATACTATCAATGTAAATGTTGCTACTTATAATGCACTAACTGCCATTGCAAGTCCAGATACTACTGTTTGCCAAGGTAATCCAGTAACACTTAGCGTAATTGCTGATGGAGGTGCGGGTACTTACTCTTATTTGTGGGAAGATTTAATTACACTTGTGCCTTTTGCAGGAAATACTACAGTTTCAATTTCTCCAACTATTGACTATACGGTAACATATAGAATAACTGTTACAGACTTTTGTGGTAATACTGTTTTTGATGAAGTAGAAGTGCCTTTAAGAAAAGATTGTGATGTTATTGTTCCTAACATTATAACTCCAAATGGTGATGGTGAAAATCAATTTTTGGTATTCGAAAACCTTGAATTGTTTCCACAACCTAAATTAGAAGTTTTCAATCGTTGGGGAACCCGTGTTTTCGAATCAGATAATTATCAGAATAATTGGGCTCCAACTGAATTAAATCCAGGTGTGTACTTTTTCACCCTTGAATTAGGTACTATTGATCCTAAAAAAGGATTCTTCCAATTAATGAAATAAATATTAATTTCTTATTTGAACAGCTTATTTAAAATTAAATTATTTGCGTGGCGGAGGCTATTATATTGTATTAATACTATTTCTGCTTTTTAATAAGGCTTCCGCCACGCATATTGTTGGAGGTGAGATATACTATACTTGCCTTGGCAACGATAATTATAAAATTACCTTAAAGTTATATAGAGATTGTTTCAACGGTCAAGCCCCATTCGACTCACCTGCTTTTGTAGGAATTTATAATGCTAGTGGGTCACTGATTAATACCTTAAGTGTAAATTTCGTTGGGCCAAACCCAATACCGCCTGTAGTAATTAGTCCTTGTTTGGTGCCACCCACCGATGTTTGCGTTGAAGAAGCAATATATGAACAAACCGTTAATTTGCCGCCCATAGCTGGTGGTTATAATATTGTTTATCAAAGATGTTGCAGAAACGGTACCATTACCAATTTAGATGATCCAGGTGGTACAGGCTCAAGTTATCTGGCGCACATACCCGATCCCAGTGTAGCCATATGTAATAGTAGTCCAAGGTTCACCAATTTTCCACCTTTGTTTCTTTGCAGCAATATTAATTTTAATTTCGACCATGTAGCCACAGATCCTGATGGCGATTTATTGGTATATAGTTTTTGTGACCCTTATGCTGGCGCTTCAACCATCGATCCGGCTCCTAATCCTCCGGCTCCACCACCATTTCCTTTTGTGAATTACTTACCGGGTTATTCCGGAGCTTATCCTATTGATGCAAATCCAGCATTTAACATCAATCAATCATCGGGTTTTATTACAGGAACGCCAACTACACTTGGACAATATGTTGTCGGTGTTTGTGTAAGCGAATATAGAAATGGAGTTTTAATTAGCACTAATAAAAGAGACTTTCAGTTTAACATCCTTTTTTGTGATGCAGCTATTGCTTCAATACCTGCGCAAACATCATTTTGTAATGGATTTACTGTTAATTTTAATGGAGCTGCAAGTGTAAATTCAAATACCTATTTTTGGGATTTTGGAGATTTAAACACCTTATCAGATACTTCAAACTTGCCCTCCACAAGTTATACATACACAGACACGGGTACTTATACGGTAATGCTAGTGGCCTATGATCCCGTTGGTAATTGTTATGATACAGCCTATTCCGATTTTGAAATATTTCCATTATTAGTGGCTGAGGTTATTTCACCAGAGCCACAGTGCTTTGATAATAATAGTTTTGATTTTTCTGCTGGTGGAAATTTTACAACGGATGCAACATTTTTATGGGATTTTGGTGTAAATGCAACTCCTCAAAATAGTACTCAACAAAACCCTACAGGTATCAGTTTTTCCAACTTAGGGAGTAATTCGGTGTCGCTTACCATTTCACAATATGGTTGTACCGATACTTTTGTTGGTAATGGCAGTGTTTTAACAGTTACAAAGCCGGTGGCTGAAATTGGACCTCTAAACCAATATTGTGTGGGAGCTCAAATTAATTTTGAAAACAACTCCACCAATTCGAATGAATGGTTTTGGGATTTTGGAATAAACAATGTTTTATCAGACACAAGTAATTTATTTGAACCTGTGTATATTTTTCCAGATTCAGGGATTTATAACATCACGTTAATCGTTTATAATCAAGGAATTTGTAGCGATACAACCAACCTTAACTTCTGGGTATTTCCTTCGTTAAACCCAATGATAGAAGGAGCAGGAGACCAATGTTTAAGTGACAATAATTATGATTTTATAGCGGCTGGTGCTTATACTACTGATGCAACATTTAATTGGGATTTTGGTGCATCGGCATCCATATCTCAAACAAATATTCAAAATCCACAAGACATTGTATACAGCCAATTGGGTACATTTCCAGTAACCTTAACAATGAGCCAGTATGGTTGTACAAAATCGATTACCGATTCAGTAGGTTTATACCCAAGTCCAGTTGCAAATTTTGTACTAGATGGTGGATTTGGCTGTAGTCCTGTTTATACACAATTCATTGATAGTAGTTTTGCAGCAACCTCTTATTTATATAACTGGAATTTAGGTGATAATAATAGTATAAATGTTCCCAATCCCAGTTATTCTTATGAAGCCCCAGGAACTTACACTGTTACTCTTACTATTATAACAACGACTGGATGTATTGACACATCCACCTTTGTTTATCCTAATGCTGTAAAAGTTTTTCCATATCCTGTGCCGGGTTTAATTGCCGAACCAATGGAAGCGAGCATATTTAGCCCAATAATTAATTTTTCTGACTCCGCCAAACTGGAAGTGTTTTGTGCTCTTAGGATCAGTGATGGAACTTATATTGAAAACTGTGATTATACACATACTTTTAAAGATACAGGTTATTTTAAAGTTACCCAAATTGTAAAAAATGAATTGAATTGCGAAGACAGTATTAGTTTAACTGTATACATTTATCCTGAATTTAGGTTGTTTATTCCCGATGCATTTACACCCAACGGTGATGGCTTGAATGATATTTTTAAACCATCCACTATAGGTATTAAAGAATATGATTTTGATATTTACAATCGTTGGGGCGAAAGTATTTATGCTTCGATTGGTGCAGAAGATGGTTGGGATGGTAATTACAAAGGCAATAAATCGCCACAAGGTGTTTACGTGTACTTGTTAAAAGTAGTTGATATCAATGGAAAAAGCCATACTTACAATGGGAAAATTGTATTGGTAAGGTAAAAAAAATACAAAATGCTATAAGTTTATTACCCATCTGTATAGCCCACACAACACTGCTTATTTAGCTGGCCTATAGCACATCTAATACTAAAGTGAAATAATAAATAGACCAATATTTTGTATATTAGTTTTTTTGTTTTATCTTTGGTCTCAAATATTATTCACTATGTCAAATTCATTATTTATACCAGTAAAGGAATCAATCAAGGAGTTGCGTCAACTTCTAAAAACATCAACACCAATGCTTCATCCTCGATTGAAAATGCTAATTTCCATAAAGAAAATG
>JBILPB010000013.1:0-33581 GCA_044374175.1 Bacteroidia bacterium
TTTCCAATAAATTTGGCATTGACCAACGGTGCTGAAAATATTTCTTTTAGATTTAATAAATCAGCAAAGGAAAGACTCAAATATAGATTTAAACTATCAGGGCAATCCGAAACTTGGAAATATGCTGATAATTCCGAATGGGTTAAATTTGATAAGGTGAAAGATGGGAAATATTGTTTTGTGCTCCAAGAAATTGAACATAACAAAGTTATACAAGAAGTAACATTTAACTTCTGCAACAAATTAAACGAATTTTGGATAAAAGATGATATATATTGCCTTATTTTATCTTTTGTATTTATACTGGGCATCATCAAAATGAAATAATTATATTCCAAAAAGTTTAAACTCTTTCATCTCCTATTCACCAACAAAAGTTAATAAAATAATTATTAAGCAGCATAACTTGTAACCCTATACCCTACTTTAGGGTTTAATTCATTTAAAAACTCAGCGCATGCGCCACAGCATTTCAAAATTTATAAAAATTACATTTTTAAGCAGTACGGCACTGTTTGTTTTTAGTGGTAGTGGACGTGTATCGCGCACAGCGATAAAACATGCGGAGCCTGCCAGCAATGCAGCACACAGCTTTAACACCAAATTTGTATATTGCCACGAGCTGCAAACAGAGCGTTTAGACACGGTGGCCCGCACCATTTTTTGGCGCAAATTAATGAACACGGCCAAAGATACATTTGTATTTTATGCCTCACCCGAAAAGGCAGTGCTGGGCACCATACCCGCGGATGCTTACAATCAATACAGCGATGTACAAAAAGCTCAATTTAAAGATAGTTTGCGCGCCAGTAATGGCCTTGCAGCCGATAAAAGAATTATGTATGCCATGGGCCGCAACCACTTTTACAACGTTAGCAGTGTAATTGAAGATATCGAAAAAAGCAATGTTATCTTTAAACAACAAGGCGTTGACCCCTTTTATGCGCAGGCTATTTTATTGATTGAAAGTCCGGGAAAGCTGGCTAAATCTACAGTGGGTGCTTATGGCCCTTTTCAATTAATGAAAAGTGTAGGCCTTAAATATGGCTTAAAAGTAAACAGCAAAATAGATGAAAGAGGCAATCTGGAGAAGAGCGCGGTGGCGGCCTGCAAACTCATTTCTAGTATTTGCGTGCCCTACACCAATAAAATGTTAGAAAAATACAATCTGGCCTATTGCGAAACCGATTTATGGTATCGCTTATTGGTATTGCATGTTTACCATGCAGGTGCGGGCAATGTGGCCAAAGCACTTAATGTAATGCAACCCCAGGTAGGCAATATGGCCATGATTATGCAATTGTGGAATACCAATGCAGGCGGCTTTCAAAATTGCTCTCAAAATTATTCACAAGTGGCCATCGCTTCCTTATTTGAATTAGAAGATTATTTGCTGAAAATGAATGCAAATAATATTGCTGAAAACTAGGTTCAATATGGTGTTTATGCATTATACACCATGTATATCGCATTAAATCAGTATGCGTATAAATTATTTTAGGGCACGAGTTTGAAAACTCGCGCCAGCGAAGTTTTCAAACTCGCGCCAGTGAAGTTTTCAAACTCGCGCCAGTGAAACAACATTTTTTAGTGTTCACTCCAAAAAATATTGATTATCAAAGCATTAAAAATTAAATAAATTTAATACTTCAGGCAACGTTTATTATCTTTTTGGTATCTTTAAGCTAAGAATCAATCTTTTTTTTGAAAGAAATAACTGATGACCGAGGCCGAACTGATACATAATTGCCAAAAACAAAACGCAGCAAGTCAAAAATTGCTGTACGATTTGTATGCCCCAAAAATGCTGTCGGTTTGTATGCGTTATATCAACGAAAAAACAGAAGCAGAAGATGTGTTACAAGAAGGTTTTATCAAGATTTTTGCCAACATCATTCACTTTAGAAATGAAGGTTCTTTTGAAGGCTGGATGAGAAGAGTTTTTGTAAATACTGCCCTTTCTGTGCTTAGAGTAAAACAACTAAAATTTGCAGATAACATCGATAACCACCTTAACTATTCTAAAGTTGAACCAAGCGTTTTAGATAAAATTGGGGCGCAAGAAATATTTGAAATGATAAGAACCTTACCCAACGGTTATCGTGTGGTATTTAATCTTTTTGCTATTGAAGGGTACAGCCACAAAGAGATTGCTGATATGTTAAACATTACCGAAAGCACATCAAGAACGCAGTTTTTGAAAGCCCGAAATGCCTTAAAAGAAAAATTTACAAATAAGCATATAATGAAAGTTACCAATGAATAAAGAAGAAAATAATTTTGAAGAATTTCTAAGAGCCAAGCTCGAAAATCATACCGTTGAGGTCAATGATTCGGTTTGGGCTGCCATAGAAAAGAAGCAGAAGAAGCGCGAAAAATTTATTTGGTTCAAACAATACCTCAACGTATTTCTTGCACTTGATATCGTATTCTTACTTGGCTTCACTGCATTTACAATATTGAATACGAATGATGTTCAATCAAAAAATAATGTACAAGCTGCTGTTCAAATTCAAGCTGAAACACCTGTTACTACTGCAGCTTCATCAGCAGAAGCGATGGTGGCAAAAGTAGAACCTACAACTACAACACGCAACAAACAAATTATTACAAACAACAGTGCTCCATTAGCCAGCAACACTAAACAAGAAGTTGAATCTAAAAAAGAGAAAACGCCCTCATCAAAAGCACTTACAACAATAGATAATACAAGCAGTACATCACATAAAAATAATATCAAACCAACTAAAAAAACAAGTATTAATTCAAAAGAAAAAGTAGTTATTGTACCGTTGTATCAGCCTGTACATAATGAAATACTTAACGAAAATATAGAAACAAACCAGCCTGTGTATGCCAATTTAAAACCAATCGCATGGCATGCTGTTGCTAAAGAAAAATATAATTATTTCAACATCAACGTTAGTGAAGAAAACATCGAATATTTGCCTCCTTCCATAGTACAGTCAAAATCTAAAAAGGTATTGAAGGCCGAACAAAAAGCAATCGAGAAGGTGAATAAAGCATTGGCTAAAGAAGCCATAGCGCTGCAAAAAGCAAATGAGCAAGCAAGTAAAGCTATAGCTAAAGAAGCAGTAGCGAAACAAAAGGCCATAGAAAAGAAAGAACCTGATGCACAGGAAAAAGCAATGGATCAAAATAAAACAGAAGAGGCCAATGCAGTATCACCTGAAAATGAAATAGCTCCTTTAGCTTTGGATACAGTATATGGAAAGAAAAAATTTAAAGGTTATGTGGCCATAGATGCCTTAATCTCGCCTGATATAGCAGGCCGCACCTTAAAAGGAAACACCGAGCAAGTATCGAACTATATTTCAAGAAGAGACAGTGCAGAAAAGATGCAGATTTCATACAGCGCATTGATGAGAATTAACTTATTTATCAATCGAAATATCTTCATCAACACCGGCATCAGCTTTTCTCAACGCAAAGAAAAATTCTCAATAGAGCACAGTTGGCAAACACATGAAGATTATATTGATTCAAGTAAATTTATCACCATTATTGATCCTTTTGAAGGAAGTACCATTTATAAAACATACGATACACTTGACTATGTAAGAACAAACAAAGAAATTTTAAATCACAATTTAACCATGACCTTTTTAGATGTTCCGGCTATGATTGGTTATAAATGGTTAGGCAAACGATCTGGCATTGCTGTGCAAGGAGGTGTTATTTTTAATTTATTGTTCAAACAAAAAGGAAGCATTGCCGACTTTAATTACACGGCAAATGATGTTACGCAACCAGACCAAAATCCATTTAATACAACAGCAGGTTTAAGTTTGGCAGGTGGCATTTCAACCAACCACAAACTTACAGATAAGCTAGATTTAATGATTGAACCTCATACCAGATATACACTAAAACCTATTAATAACAGCTCTTATCCGCTGCAACAAAAATTATTTTCCTATGGATTAAATGTTGGACTTAGGCTAAAATTATAATTATGAAAATTAAAATTACTTCTACCCTTTTCATTTTCATGCTCAGTACTGTTGGGGCAAATGCGCAATGGGAAGTGCAAAATATTGATGCCAATAATATCAATGCTCCCGTGGAGGCAGATGGTTTTTTATTTCATAATAATACCACAAATGCAAGTTTTGAGGTGCCAAAACTCTCAGGCAAATATTGCATTTATGCGTCAAATCTATGGATGGGTGGCTTAGATCAAAATGGCATTTTACATTTAGCTGCGCAAACTTACAAACAAAATGGAACTGACTTTTGGCCGGGACCATTAACAACGGGTGGAAGCACCTTACCACCTAGCACATGGAATAACATATGGCATATTGATCGTGCTAGTATAGATAATCATATCACAAATTACAATACACAAGGTTATCAAATGCCTCAAGATATCATTGATTGGCCTGGAAGCTTATCCAATGGGGTAAATCAAATATTTGCTCCTTTTGTTGATTACAATAACAATGGTACCTACGATCCATCCTATGGCGATTACCCCAATGTTTTGGGAGATGAAGCCTTGTACTTAATGTATAATGATAAGTATGCCGCACATGGCGAAACGGGCGCTATTCCAATTGAAGCGGAAGTTTACAGCACTGTTTATGCCTACAATTCCACAGGAAGTAATATACTTGATAACACCGTTTTTGTAAGACATAGAATCAGAAACAGATCACAAATAAATACCTATAATAATTTTTATGTGGGCATTTGGAACGACTTTGAAATAGGCTATTATGCCGATGATTTAATAGGGACCGATATCAATAGAAATATGGTCTATGGTTATAATGCAAGTAATGTTGATTCGATTTATGGAAATAATCCTCCGGCCATAGGAGTAAAAATATTAAATCACAATTTACATAATTCTATGTTTTATGATAATACTGGTGTAAATTTTTATGGCAATAACCCCACCAGTTCAAATCATTACTACAACTATTTGCGTTCTTTATGGAAAGATGATATGCCGCTTAATTATGGTTTAGAAGGATATCAAACGTCATCGGGTAGCACTAACTTTTGTTTTAGTGGAAACACCGATCCCAATTTTACTCAAAGTTGGGCCATGTCTGCACCAAAGGATTATAGAATTATTGGCGCTGCAGGCCCATTTACCATTGCTCCCAATGGCTATATTACCATTGATGTTGCTTATATTTATGCAAAAGGCAATAATGGAAATAGCCTTCCTGAGTTAGGTATAGCAGCCGATGTAGTCCAAAACTTTTATACAGCTACCATCAATTCCATGGAAGATAATGCTAAGATAAATGATATTCAAATCTATCCAAATCCTGCGCAGGACTTTATTGCTATAACAAGCCATCAACTTTTGAAAAGCAATACCATTGTATCTATTTATGATATCACTGGAAAGTTAATTTTAGAAGAAGATGCCTTAATGAACAACAAATTAATACTGAATGTATCCACATTAAACGCAGGTGTATACTTTGTAAAATTGAAAAGTGAAGACGGTTTATTTACTCAAAAATTTATAAAAAAATAAGTTCTTTCATAGTTTTTTTGAACTCATTTTGATTCCAGTTTATCAAATCTTTTCACGGATTTTCCTTCAAGCATCACAAACTCTTCAAACATTTTTGCTGGCCTTACCCAGATAGAATTTTCTCCAAATGTTGTTTTGTACAAAGCTTTATAAACCACCATTTCTTCTAGCGTTTCGCTGTGATGCGCCATAGAAATTACTTCATATAAATTACCTTTATAATGCTTGTATAATCCTGGTTCAATCATTTTTAATTTTCTAATTTTATATGATCGCTTACGCGAATTTTACCTTCATTCAACACAATTACATTTTGACCAAAATTAATTTTATGATTTACATTGCGATAGCTTGCTAAGGTTCTTGTGGGCTCCTTACCTATTAAACCTGTTTTTTGATTGATGCTTGGCACTTGACATCTTGCACAAGGTTTCACACCCATAAACGCTAATTCACCAATGCTAAAATGTTTCATCAAATCCTCCTGATGTGCTACGCCACCTTCAAAAACTATATTTGGTCTAAATCTATCCATTTCAATGGGCTCGGCCAACTTTGAATTTAATAAATTTAGTGACTCCTCCCCAATCATCAAAATAGGATAACCATCTGCAAAACTAACTGTTGTATCATTCATCACATAATTTTTATCTACCATTCGATTACAGTTTTCAGGCATAAACACCAAGCTAGATTTGCAATTCAATTGTTGGCTAAAAAATTCATTGATCGTATCATTTGCTTTTAACGCCATCACTTCATCGTCCCAAATTTTAACCTGAACGGCCTGGCCATGCTCAATTTCAAGAGGAACATGTATACTTTGTGAATTGTAGCTAACCATAAAACCTGAATGCTCAATTTCAACTTTAAACAAACATAAATTAGGAAAGCTGCGTTGAGAAATAAACTGATGATGCTCATCAATCAACATCCATCTTCTGTCATATTGCAAACCTCTGTTGGTAACAAAAGATGCATCTAATTCAACGCCAGAAAGTCCTTTGATGGGATAAATAAATAAATGTGTTACTATATAATTTGTGTTCATTAATATTGCTGAATAGACAGCAAAACTAAGGTGCAAGCTTCAATAGTATCGATGCCCTTTTGTTTTGCCTTTTCTTCAAAATCATAATTTTCAGTACCAGGATTGAAGATAATTCTTTTTGGTTTTAAAGATAAAATATAATCGTAATAAGCTTCTTGATTTTTAGGATTTATATATAAAGTTACAGTATCTAAATCATTAAAATTGGGTTCCCCTTTTTGTATGAAGACGCCATCAATTTCTCCTTCTTTATTGCCAATCATGACCACTTCATGTCCGTGTTTCTTTAAACTATGAAAGGCCTTATTGGCATAGCGTTCAGGATTTTCACTGGCGCCAATAATTAATGTTTTTTTACTATTCAACATAATTTAAATCTTTATGAAATGTTTCCTCCATTTTGTAGAGTGCTAAAAATGCTAATACAAAAGTAACAATTCCAATAAGAACCGCGGCATTAATCGTACTAAAATAAGTCTCTAAATACCTGAAACCAAGGGTTAAAAATATTACCGACCCACGCACAAAATTAGGCGCTGTGGTAGTAACTGTAGCTCTAATATTTGTTCCAAACAATTCGGCAGCTGTACTCATAAAAACTGCCCAATAGCCAGTGGCAATGCCTACCAAAGTTACCACACCATAAAACATAAATGCTGATTTTACAGCTAAGGTAAAATACATAAACACACTTAATATCGTGAGCACTAAAAATAAAGTGAGCACCTTTTTTCTGCTTTTTAAAAGTTGACTAAGCATACCACTTAAAAAATCGCCAAAAGTGATCCCTAAATAGGCAAACATAATTGCTTTTCCTGGATCAGGCGTAAACGCAGTAACACCTAATGATTTCATCATTTCGGGAGAAAAGGTAATTAAAATACCCATCACATACCACACAGGAACAGCCACAGCAATAATGCCCAAATATTTGATCAAATTTGATTTTGATTTTAAAAGTTGGAGCAAATTTCCTTTACGCACATTTGATTTTTTCATTGATTCAAACATGCCCGATTCAAACACCCCGATTCGCATGATTAAAAGTACCAAACCCATAGCTCCACCTAAGAAAAACGAATAGCGCCAGTTGGTAATTACATCACCCATAAAACCTGCTACTACTGCTCCAAACACACCTACTGTGGCTACAATCATTGTTCCTATGCCACGCTTTTCCTTACTCATAGTTTCACTCACTAAGGTTATGCCTGCACCTAATTCTCCCGCCAATCCAAAGCCAGAGATAAATCGCAACAAGGCATATTGCTCAACTGTTTGCACAAATCCATTGGCAATATTTGCAACAGAGTACATTAAAATAGAACCAAATAAAACTGATAATCTTCCTTTTTTATCCCCATAAATTCCCCATACAATTCCGCCAACCAACATGCCTCCCATTTGCCAGTTTAGAAGTTGCATACCTATATTTTTTATTTCATCTTTTGTTGCCGAAGCGCCCAAAATTTCTTTTAAACTATCTATTCTTTCTACACTAAATAATACTAAGTCATAGATATCTACAAAGTAACCCAATGCGGCAATAAGTACGAGCAAATTTGTATTCTTCACTTCTTTTTTTGACATAAGATGAAATATTATTTAGTAAAAATTCTTGCGTATTATTTCTTTTTGATAATCATCTACCGATAGCGCTGCCATTCTATCTTCAATCATTTGTTTAAAGGTATATTGGGCTTTAAAATGCTTTAAGGCATCTAAAGCTGGGCCAGCTAAACGACTGTTTGGATTAAAGATAGCATCAAAACAATTGTCCATCATATAAGCATCAAAATAATTGAATTTTTTAAGCACTGCCATGGCATTGATTCTTGTTTGAAATTCATAGGAATTAGAAGTGTAATTTACCAGTTTATTAAACAAGTCTTGATTTCCTTTTTGCATTAAACTCATCTCCAGCCATTTCAATTCCACATTTCTATTTCTAACGCCAATAACATCTTTTGTTATGGCTAAATACTTTTCAATTTCTGTTGGAAATTCACTGCACAATTTCTCTAAAGAAGAAGCAATAATATCATACGAACTATCTTGCAAAAAGCTTTCGTAATTAGTTTTAAACTCCAATGGAATAGTTGACATTTTAGCAATCACTGCTTTTCTAACATCAGCACTTTTATCTGTAAATGCCATTTTTATGATCTCCTTCGAATATTTATTTTCATCATACATGAGTTGTGATAATATTTCAGCTTTTATGCCATGAAACTTTTCTGCTTTAAATTGCGCTATCAAAACACTTCTCTTCTTTTCCATATCAACATTTCTTAACTCAACCATAGCATCATAACGGTCAATCATGTGCAAAGCTTTTTGTGCCTGAGCAAGTAACATTTCTTCTGATTTGTTGAATGAAATTTTCTTTGGTATTTGTGCATTGGGATCAAATAAAACAAAGTCAACTTCTTTATTTTCTTTATTGTTGATGACTATATCTTGCGAATAATTTTCAACCCAAACCTTCTTTGACTGCGAGGTTCCATCTTTATAATGCACCTCAAAAATAACAGGCATTTTAAATAAACTAGTGTATTGATTTACATCTTGCACCTGCGCCACATTAAAATGATGCTCATTAACACCTTGCTCATTTTTCGAATTAAAAAAGTCAACTTTATATTCAGGCTCACCTGCTTTATAAAGCCACTCTTCCCAAAACCAACCTAACGACATACCTAAGGTCTCTTCAAAGGCCACCAATAAATCATGCGAATCAACATTTTTATAGCCATGTTTCATCAAGTAATATTTAATCGCCTTATTGTATTCTTCACGACCTGTTATATATTTCAAAGTGTTTAACACGATGGCTCCTTTAGGATAAAAACGCGTGCTCCCTGCCTTGCTGGATGCCACAGGATAAGCATCTTTACTATCAGCATCTAGTGCAGAATTCTGTGAATTTCTGCGTGCCCAATCAAAATGATCTTGACCAAAAAATTCTCTTTCGGCCAACATATTATAGTGTGTGGCAAAACTCTCTTGCAGCCAATGATGTGGTTCACAGCGCGCTGTTACCATATCACCGAACCATTGATGTGCCATTTCATGTGCATTAACAGCCACATAATTTCTATCATTAAAACTTCTTTTATCGGCACAGAAAAAATCACCAAAAACAGTGGCAGTAGTATTTTCCATGGCACCGTACATAAAATCCTGTACCGGAATTTGAGCATAACTTTCCCACGGATAAGGCACACCAATTTCACTTTCAAAGAAATTCATAATATCAGCCGTATGCTTATAAATTAAGTCAACACGATCGGCATGCGCTGGATAATAATACATATTGAGAGGCACGCCTGATTTACTTTTAGCTGCTTTTATATCGTAATTTCCAATGCCTAACATCAATAAATAAGATGCATGTGGTTTAGTCATTTTATAGTGCCATGTTTTTGTCCCATCTTTGTTTATGCGCTCCATGGCTTTTGTCCCATTACTCAACACCTTGTATTTTTGATCAAAACGAACAATGGTTTCTGTAATCATCTTATCATTTAAATCATCCCACATAGGTATCCAGTAGCGGTTGTCAACGCCTTGTCCCTGTGTCCAGATTTGTTTTTGACTTAAATTATTTTTATCGTTCCAACCTATAAAATATATTCCTTTTTTTGGCTTTGCTTCATATTGTATCCTAATACTATCATTGGTTTCCCAAGCTAATGACTTTTCAAAAAAAACAGTTACACCATCCTTATTTGTTTTAAAACTAGATTTTTTTCCGTTTACAAAAACAGTTTTAATCTCAATTTTTGGGGCATCAAAAAAAACGGAGTCAAGTATTTTTCTTAATGGTTTAAAGTAATGAGTGACCTGCCCTTTAACTATACCAGCGGGAGGATCAAACGATACATCAACCACCATTCTTTCCATGTCGATTAACCTTTCTCGGGCATACTTCTCGTCTTCCCAAGCGTAGGTTTGCGTTTTGTTTTGTGCCAAGGCGTTTATAGAGGCGCCTATTGACAAGACAATTAGAAATATTTTATTCATAATTATTTAAAATTTGCTAACATTAATTAGTAAAAAATGGTTGTATTTTTTCAATAAATTCTCTTGGCGCCTGACAAGGTTTTCCTGTTTTTATATTCACAAAAACTAGCGTAGTTTCACCCTCATTTAAAAGCACACGCTCAGCGTTAAACATCTTGTATAAAAACTTAATTCTTGTGCTTGGAATTTCAGGAATAATGGTTTGAATAGTAAGCAAATCATCATAAAAGGAGGGTTTAAAATATTTAATATTGTAAGTAAGCACAGGCAACATAATTCCTGAATCTTCCATTTCGCGATAGCTCATCCCCAACGCCCTTAAGGCTTCTACCCTGCCCACTTCATAATAGCCTGCATAATTTCCATAATACACATAGCCCATTCTATCTGTTTCGGCATATCTTACTCTTAAACTTGTTTCGCTTGTAAACATATTTTTTTTTTCAAAAGTAGGAAGCTATTTCAAATTGGCCTATTTTTTTATGAGCATTTCTTAACATTAAAATAAAATTGTTCCTCAATTATTGTCAAAATAGATGAATTAATGTTTTATCATTAAATAGCTATAACTCAATATTTACAGGCTATTCATATTTTTTTATACGATTCAAAAAAAAATAATAGAAAATCGATTGAACCTAAAGTCTAATTATTACTTTTATGCTCTTCTAAAAAAAAGCATATTTTGAAAAAATTAGTTTCCCTATTTATATTAACGTTTATATTCAACTCCTGCAGCAACAAAATGCAGGTTACTTCTATTCAACCTTCAAGCATTCAAATAAATAATACAAGTACTGAGGATGAGGCAATAAAATCTTTAATTGAGCCATATAAAAGCGTGTTAGATAATGAAATGAATGAAGTGCTCATCAATAGCACAGCCGAGGCGGTAAAAGGGCAACCAGAGAGTACTTTAGGTAATTTAATTGCTGACATCACCCTTTGGGAAAGTAATAACATCTTACAAAAGAAAAATTTACCATTAGCAGATGTTTGCATGCTAAATAATGGTGGTTTAAGAACATCTCTTCCTGAAGGTAAAATCATTGTAGGTAAAATATTTGAATTGATGCCTTTTGAAAATGAAATTGTGGTATTAACTTTAAGTGGAGAAAAAGCATTAGGATTATTAAACTATATAGCTCGTTCTAACGGTCAGCCTCTAGCAGGTGCAACTTTAGAAATAAAAGATGAAAAGCCTGAAAATATTTTAATTGGAGGTAAGGCCTTTGATCCAACAAAAACTTATCGTATAATTACTTCAGATTATTTAGCTGGCGGTGGCGATAAAATGCGTTTCTTTTCAGAGCCGCTTTCTTACCAATTATTAAACATTAAATTAAGAGATGCCATCATTAATTATATGAGAGCAGAAAATAAAAAAGGCAATACATTAAATCCAAAAACCGATGGAAGAATTAAAAGTAACTAACTTACGAAGAGATTTTTTAAAGAAGTCCGTATACGGCACCGTGGCAGTTATTGGGCTTAATAAATTTCAAGCTTTCGCGAAAAAGGAAGCTACAAAAATTACCATTCTACATACCAACGATGTGCATAGCCATATTGATCCATTTCCAGAAAATGACCCTAAATATCCAGGCTTGGGAGGTGCTGCAAGAAGAGCTGCTTTAGTCAAAAAAATAAGAAGCGAAGAAAAAAACGTGCTACTATTAGATGCGGGAGACATTTATCAAGGCACTTATTACTTCAATAAATATGGTGGTGAATTAGAATTAAAAATTATGAGTCAGATGGGTTATGATGCCACAGCTATTGGTAATCATGACTTTGATAATGGTTTAGATGGCATAGTTAGTAAATTGCAATTCGCTAATTTTCCTTTTTTATGTGCTAATTACGACTTTTCTGACACCGCAATGTATGGTAAAACAAGTGCCTATAAAATATTTGAAAAAGAAGGAGTTAAAATTGGTGTATTTGGTCTTGGTATTGAGTTAGAAGGTTTGGTTGACAAAAAAAATTATGGTGCAACAAAATACCTCGATCCTATGCAAAAAGCGGCAGAAACAGCCCTTCATTTAAAGAATGAAAAAAAATGCGATGTTATTATTTGCTTATCTCATTTAGGATTTAAGTATGCAGAGAAAAAAATATCAGACGTAGAATTTGCAAAACAATCTAGATTCATTGATTTAATTATAGGTGGACATACGCATACTTTCTTAGATAAGCCATTGGTAAGTAAAAACAGAGATGGAAAAGATGTATGTGTGGCGCAGGTGGGATGGGCAGGAATCAAGTTAGGACGAATTGATTTATACCTCGATAAAAGTACCGGAAAAAAGGTAATTGAAGGAAGTGCTCATACCCTTACAAATATTTTTGACATAGCATAACAAAAAGTAAAAAAAAGTAAAAAAAAAATTAAACGTTTAATTTAAATATTTTTTTTTACCAATTAAACTAAAATTGTTGATAAATGAGGCTTTTAAAGAAAAATAAAAAACGTAACCTGCTCAAAAAAAAGCATTTATAAAGTTTTCAAAAAATCAAGTCTGAAAAATTTTTTTTTACACTTTTTTATAAACACATTTGTCGTCCCGATTAAAAAAAACAGAAAACAACTCATTAAAATATATATATATACCTTGAAAGCATCAAAATCAAATCAGCAAGTTAATGAGAGCTCAGCTCTAGAAGAAAATGGTTTTGAAAAGGTTTGGGAAAATTGCTTACGTATCATAAAAGACAATGTAAGTTCTCAAAGTTTCAAAACCTGGTTTGAGCCCATCAAGCCAATTAAGTTACAAAACAAAGTATTAACCATTCAAGTGCCAAGTCAATTCTTTTATGAATGGTTGGAAGAACATTACATCACACTTTTAAGAAAAACACTTAAAAATGAACTAGGAGCTGATGGACGCTTAGAATATTCCATTATCATGGAAAACAATGCCAACTCATCAAAACCTTACACCGTAAAGATTCCAACCAACAGCAAAAAATCTTTGTCTAATCCTTCTATTTCAATGCCGTTAGATATTAGTTCTAACGCTATAAGAAATCCTTTTGTAATACCGGGGTTAAAGAAAGTAAATGTTGAGTCGCAATTAAATCCGGCTTATTCGTTCGAGAATTTTATTGAAGGTGATTGTAATCGTTTAGCACGCTCTGCAGGTTATGCTGTAGCAAACAAACCAGGTGGAACTGCTTTTAACCCATTATTAATATATGGTGGTGTTGGTTTAGGAAAATCGCATTTAGCACAAGCTATTGGTATTCAGGTAAAAAATCTTTTCCCAAATAAAACGGTATTGTACGTGAGTGCCGATCGTTTTATGACTCAGTATATTGATTCTGTAAGAAATAATGATCAAAACGATTTCATTCATTTCTATCAAATGATTGATGTATTGATTATTGATGATATTCAATTTTTCTCTGGAAAAGAAAAAACGCAGGATGTGTTTTTCCATATTTTCAATCACTTACATCAATCAGGAAAACAGTTGGTTTTAACTTCCGATAAACCTCCTGTAGAAATGATTGGTATTGAACCAAGATTATTGAGCAGATTTAAATGGGGATTAGCAGCCGATTTACAAGCGCCCGATTTAGAAACCAGAATCGCCATCTTAGAAAAGAAATTATATGTTGATGGTATTGAAGTGCCAAAAGATGTAATTGAATATTTAGCCTACAGCATTACAAATAACATCAGAGAACTGGAAGGTGCATTGACTTCTTTATTGGCGCAATCAACATTGAATAAAAAAGCCATCACTTTAGATTTGGCAAAAAGTATGATTGACAAGTTTGTGAAAAATACCACACGCGAAGTATCTATCGACTTTATTCAAAAAGTAGTATCAGATTATTTTGATTTACCGATTGATTTAATGAAATCTAAAACACGTAAGCGTGAAGTGGTTCAAGCCCGTCAAATTGCCATGTACTTTAGTAAGAGCTTAACAAAATCATCTTTAGCCAACATTGGAATGCATTGTGGTGGAAAAGATCATGCTACCGTACTCCATGCTTGCCGTACAGTAAACAACTTGATGGATACTGATAAAAAATTCAGAAGTTATATCGAAGAATTAGAAAAGAAAATAAGTGTAATTTAATTGCACTTCTAATATTAAAAAAGCGGCCTCAAAAGGGTCGCTTTTTTTTGTTTTTATTAATTTCTGTTATGCGTATCTCCATACAAAACCTATACTCTCAAAACTCATAAGCTAATTCAAAAAGTTTAGTCTAAATTGAAAAGAAAAAATGAAAATTAAATAAAAGTTTGAAGATTTGTCTTTGATGAATTATAAAGTTTATTATTTAACTTTGCATGAAAAAGTAAAGATGACCAACAAAAATTTAGAAACTAAATTGCTCAATTATCTTCACCGACTTCCTTCTCAAAAACAATCACTTGTATTGGGTGTAGCACGTGAAATGGCTTCAAATGAGAAAGAAATCATTAGTCCTCTTATCGAAGCAAACATGGAGGAACTTGATAAACGATGGCTTGAATACAAAAAAGGCGATACCAAACCGCTAAAATGGCAAAAGGCTAAAAGTGAATTGATGAAGAAATTAAAACAACGGTGAAAAAACACAATGTCTTTATTTTACCTAAAGCATACACCGAGCTTGAAGAAGCAGTTCTATGGTATGAACTTCAACAAAAGAACTTGGGAGAAAAACTGCTTTTAATCTTTGATAGTGCAATAAAAGTATTAGAAGAAAGTTCAGAAATTTTTGCCCGTAAGCACAAGCATTATCGTGAATTGCTCATCCCTGTTTTCCTTATGCGATTATTTACAGAGTAGAAAACAATAATGTTTATGTTACTTCATTTTTTCACACAAAGCGCAACACCAAAAAGAAATATAAAGGATAAAATCAGTATTACAAACTTTTCAAATAATCAAAAAATATCCTCATTCCCTTTGTCTTTTCTTCATCCAATTCATATTGAATATTCAAATTTAAATAATGGGCAACATCAAATGAATCACCAAATAAACGCTGACAATCCTTAATCACAATATTCTTTTCCTTTAACCCTAATTGAAGTGCTTCTTCAAAGGCTGTTAGCACTTGTGCATCAATTCCTTTTCTTCCAACCCAGGCGGCAAATACAAAAGGTAAACCAGTGAACTTTTGCCACTCTTCTGATAAATCATAAATGTATCTGAAATCTTTTTGCAAATTAAATGTTCTGTCGCCAATAATTACGCCTGCAGTTTTGTTTTGAATGTGATTAATATAATCATCTGGCGCTTGAATAAAAACAGGAGTAATTTCCCAAAAATGCTTGCTCAACACTTGTACTAAAGTGACTGAGGTGCGTGAGTGAAAATCTAAAAATACTTTTTCTATTTCATGCAAAGGTACATCGCTGCAAAGCAATACAGAGGCTACTTTTCCTATAGCACCAATGCAAGTTTTTCCTATAATTTCAAAATCTTTTAATTGTGGAATAACCGCCACAGGAACTAATCCAATATCCGCTTCATCTTGCAATAATTTACGTGCGCATTCAGAAGGAATATCTAACATCAAATCTATCTTTTTACTTATCTCATGATGCTTCAAACCATAAATAAAGGGCTGTGCATTCAAATAAGCCACCACCGAAACGCGTATTTTTTCTTCCATATTTTTCAAACAACAAACATAAACTTATTGTTGTAATGTAATTGTAAATGACGCTTAAATTTTATAATTTCTTTAAATTGTCTTTCAGGAAGAATCTTTTTGTGTTGATGTGCTTTTGCTTAACATTGGCGCAGAAAGCTTTGCATGATTCAAACTTTACTCTTTAATACTCATTATCGTTTACTTTTAAAAGGTTTCGGCCATATTGATAAACAGCGTCTAAAAAATAAATCAATTAAGCTTTATCGTTTTAATAATCATTAGTAAGAAATTTAAATAATTATTAAAATCCTTTATAGATATTTGCAGCATGAAACAAGGGATTACATTTTTATTCATACTACTAAATTATACACTATTTGCACAACAAATAACACAAACAATAAGAGGTACTATTATTGATGCCGATAGTAAACAAAGCTTAGAAGGGGTTGCAGTTTCATTGCTTGGAAACCCTTTAATTTCAGCTACTTCAGATGCAAAAGGTAATTTTAAATTGCTAAACATACCCGTTGGAAGACAAGGTTTTCAATTTACATTTTTAGGCTATAATGCCCGCACAGTAAACAATATAGAAGTAACTTCAGGTAAAGAAATTATACTCAATGTTGAATTAACAGAAAAAGTATACGAAACTAAAACTGTTGAAATTACGGCAACCAAGCAAACCAATAGGCCAAACAACGAAATGGCCACTTTAAGTGTTAGAAATTTTAACAGCGAAGAAACCAATCGCTATGCAGGCAGTCGTGGAGACCCAAGTAAGATGGCTGCTACCACAGCAGGTGTATCTTCGGGTAATGATGCCAGAAATGATATTATTGTAAGAGGCAACTCTCCTATTGGTGTACTTTGGCGTATAGAAAATATAGATATTCCAAATCCGAATCACTTTTCTGCGCAAGGCGCCACAGGTGGACCTATAAGCATTTTAAACAATAACTTATTAGCCAATTCAGATTTTTATACGGGTGCCTGGCCGGCCGATTACGGAAATAAAAGCGCTGCTGTTTTTGATTTAAAATTAAGAAATGGCAATAACGAAAAAAGAGAATTTACAGGTCAGGTCGGTATTAATGGATTTGAATTAGGTGCAGAAGGCCCATTTAAAAAGGATTATAACGGAAGTTATTTGGTAAACTATCGCTATTCCACTTTAGATGCATTTACGGCCTTAGGAATCAATTTTGGGGTGTCGGGGCAGCCACGCTATCAAGATCTTTCATGGAAAATAAATTTACCCAGCTCCAAATTAGGGACATTCAACTTTTGGGGCATTGCTGGCATCTCAAATATTTCATTGCTCGATAGTGATAAAAAAACAGGCGATTGGGCATTCACCAATTCAGGAACAGATTTAGTTTATGGTTCAAATATGGCTGCCACAGGCGTTTCCAATACGCATTATTACAATACTAAAACATTTGGCAAACTATCATTAAGTGTAACAACTGCCTCATTTCTTGCTACTGTAGATACCATTTCATTAAACAAAGAAAAATTCAGAACATTCAATAGTAATTCCACCGACAATCAATATCATGCGCAATACATCATCAATAGTAAGATTAACAGCAGAAATTTAATTCGTTTTACCACCACGTTTACACAATTAAATTTAAAATATAAAATGGGTCAGTTTAATAGACAATACGCATTATTTATTGACTTATTAAACCAGGAAAGCAATACCAATTTGTTACAATCAGCACTTAGCTGGCAATTTAAGCTGAATGACAAATTAATTTTCAATTCAGGAATTCACTATCAACATCTTTTTTTAAACAATACCAAGGCCATTGAGCCTCGTGCCGGTTTGAAGTGGCTGCTGGGCAATGGTCAATATTTAAACGCTGCTTATGGCCTCCATAATCAAATGCAACCACTCATTAATTACTTTTACAAAAGCTATAATGCAAGCGACAATTCATATACCCAAACCAACAGAAATATGAACTTTACCCAAAGCAATCATTTTGTAATTGGTTATGAAAATATGTTTATGGAATTTTATAGGCTTAAAGTGGAAACCTATTATCAAACTCAAAGTAAGGTTCCTGTAAATGGCGCACAACAAGATTATTTTAGTATGCTCAATCAAGGTGCAGATATTGGTGGTTTAGAATTAGTAGACTCTCTTGTAAATACTGGAATTGGTAAAAATTATGGTATTGAAATTACCTTGGAAAAAGTATTCCACAAAAATTATTATGTGTTATTTACTACTTCTATTTTTGAGAGTTTCTATAAAGGAAGCAATAATGTTTGGCACCATACAGCCTTTAGTGGTGGCTTTGTTGGCAATATTTTAGCAGGTTATGAATATCCTTTTAAAAATGGTAAGTATAAATTAGCTTTCGATTTTAAATCAACTATGGCTGGAGGAAATCGATATGTTCCTATTGACGAAAAAGCTTCGCAAGAGCTGGGTGAAGCTGTTTATATCCCAGAAAAAGCATTTGATGTACGATTTAAAACTTTCAAAAAAACAGATGTAAAATTGTCGTTTAAAATAAATCAAAAGCGCGTCTCGCAGAGTATTTATATCAGTTTAGAAAATATTTTTAACACCAAAAATGTGTTGCGCCAATACTACGACCCAAGATTGGGAAGTTTAAAAATAGAATATCAATTTGGTCTTTTTCCTATTGGCGGGTATCGCATAGAGTTTTAATTCTTGAAGATTAGTATTTTGTACTTATTATTGTAATGAAATTTAAATTGCGTGCAAACCATTATAAACACAAATATCCAACAAGCCGCTAGTTTTTTAAAAGCTGGTGAAATAGTTGCTATTCCTACAGAAACAGTGTATGGATTAGCGGCTAATGCTTTTGATGCCAATGCTGTTGCTAAAGTATTTGAAGCTAAAAACAGACCCTTTTTTGATCCTTTAATTGTTCATACGCATGCACTAGAGGAAGTTTATAAATTAGTGGAAGAAATACCTTCTCCTTTGCTTGCATTGGCAAAAAAATATTGGCCGGGACCTTTAACTTTATTACTCCCCAAAAAAGATATTATTCCATATTTAGTTACTTCAGGTTTACAAACTGTTGGCGTTCGAATACCTCAACAAGATGACACCTTGCACCTTTTACAGCAACTAGATTTTCCTTTGGCTGCGCCTAGTGCCAATCCATTTGGTTATGTAAGTCCAACTTCTGCACAACATGTTTTTGATCAATTGCAAGGGAAGATTCCTTATATTTTAGATGGTGGTGAATGTAAGGTAGGCCTTGAATCTACCATTGTTGGGATGCAACATGATGTCGTTACTATTTTCAGAATTGGAGGTTTAAGTATTGAAGCTATTGAAGCTATTGTTGGTAAAGTAATTGTAAATATTCATCAAGGAGATAATCCTGCAGCGCCCGGTATGTTAAGCTCCCATTATGCGCCATATAAAGCAATCATTATAGGAAATATCAATGCAAACATTATAAAATACAACAATCATAAAATTGGCATCATCAGTTTTAAAAATCAATTTTCTGATATAGAAGCTAAATATTGTTACACACTTTCCGTTAATGGAAGTTTAAGCGAAGCTGCGCAACATTTATTTGCTGCCATGCGTGCTTTGGATAACAGTGATATTGACATTATTTTAACGGAAGAATTTCCTGATGAAGGCCTAGGCAGAGCAATTAACGATAGATTAATAAGAGCATCATTTAAGAGCGCATAAAATTTGAATAACAACAATCCCACAATAACGGCCTTACATTTCACCCGATTTATTGCCGCATTTTGCGTAATAGCTTATCATTATGGAAAAGCTGCAGTTCCATTCAATGAAGGTATACTTAATACTTTTATTCAAAACGGTGGTTTTGCAGTAAGCTACTTCTTTGCACTTTCGGGCTTTATTATGATGTATGCCTATTATCAAACTGATAAAAAATTAATCGCTAAAGAATTTTGGATAGCTCGCTTTGCCAGAATTTATCCTGTTTACTTTTTAAGCTTTTTATTCGTCTTACTTGCCATGTTCATCCTTAATGCCAGCAAGCCAAAAGGAATAAGTATTATCTTACAAGGACTTTGTTTACAAGCCTGGAAACCGGGCATTTCTATGGAAATAAATTATGTTTCGTGGTCTATAGCAGTTGAACTACTTTTCTATTTTATTTTTCCCTTTTTATTTAATTACTGGCAAAAGAAATCTTTAACAACTATCTTATTTCAAGCATCAATATTGTGGTTGATAAGTTTAAGCTTTCATTATTGGATGATAGAGCATTTATCAGCTCCTGAAAGATTTAATGTGGGTCAATTTATTGCTTTTTTTCCACCGTGGCATTTAAACAGCTTTATACTTGGTTCAGCGGCAGCTATGCTGTATATCAAAAAATTAAAACCATCAGCTTATCCTAAGTATTTTAGCCATACTTTAATGCTTGGAAGTATAATACTACTTTATTTCTTTTTCATTGAACAGCCTATTCCTATGGGCTTTTTGACTAACGGTGGAATTATTCCTGTTTTCTTGCTATTCATATTAGGTTTATCTTTAAATGATGGTTTGATGCATAAATTATTTTCATTAAAACCACTCATTTGGTTGGGTGAAATAAGTTATGGATTTTATTTATGGCAATTTTTTATTTTTTTATTTTTCGAAAAATATATCATACACAAAATGGAGAGCTTTAATACTATTCAATTCTACATATACCTATTTATACTCATTGCCTTTTCAGCCATGAGCTACCATTCTTTTGAAGTACCTCTAAGAAAATACATCAAATCGAAATTTCATAAAAAATAAAATTGAATCAAGAAAATGACTTGGTAAAATTTTAAACCGTTTTTAATATAAATCACGAACTATTTACCCTTTTCACTCCGTCCTTAACATACCGTCATGACGGGCTCGACCCGCCATCATCCATTTTGCTTAATAGCCATACTTGAACACCCAAGGATGATTGCGGATCAAGGCCGCAAGGACAACAATACTAATTATTCTTTTAATGATAATCAAAATCATAAATTATTCGTCATGGCGGGCTCGACCCGCCATCTTCCAATTTGCTCAATAGCCATACTTGAACACCTAAGGATAATTGCGGCTCAAGGCCGCAAGGACGCCTAAACTAATTATTCTTTTAATGATAATCAAAATCATAAATTATTCGTCATGGCGGGCTCGATCCGCCATCTTCCATTTTGCTCACAGATTTAAATTGGAACTACAATGGTTTAAAAACGCTCAATACTATAATTATTTAAGAACAATAAAACCCAAAAAGGAAACAAATTCGCTTAATTTTTGTAATATTGAGGTCATATGAAATTTTCAGATTTAAACATTCACGATTCACTCAAAGAAGCCATTGCATACATGGGCTTCGAAAACCTTACACCCATTCAGGAAGGAGCCATTCCAATTATCCTCCAAAATAAAGATTTAATTGCTTGTGCACAAACTGGAACTGGTAAAACTGGTGCTTTTGTTTTACCTATTTTAGATAAATTGATAGATAAAAACAACAAAGATACCGACACCTTAATTATTGTCCCAACAAGAGAATTAGCAATACAAATTGAGCAACAAATACAAGGACTTTCATATTTCATTTCCATAAGTTCTATGGCAGTTTATGGTGGTGGTGATGGCAAAGAGTGGATTCTTCAGAAAGATGCTTTAATGAATGGTGCCGACATTATTGTGGCCACTCCGGGTAAGCTATTAGCACATTTACAAATGGGTTATGTGAACTTTAAAAAGGTAAAACATTTAGTATTAGATGAGGCCGATCGCATGCTCGACATGGGTTTTATTGATGATATACAACAAATTATTTCTTATCTTCCAAAAGAAAGACAAACATTGATGTTTAGCGCTACTATGCCTAACAGCATAAAATTATTAGCGAATAAAATTTTAAACAAGCCAGAAGAAATTATTCTTTCCATCTCTAAACCTGCCGAAGGTGTTGAGCAAAATGCCTATTTAGCTTATGATGCACAAAAAGACAATTTATTAGCACATATTTTAAATGAAAGAAAAACCTATGATAGTATTATCATTTTTACCTCTGCAAAACTTAAAATAAACGAAATTGTACATTCACTTTCACGTTCTGGATTTAAAGCAGTTGGAATTTCCTCTAATCTTGAACAAGACAGAAGAGAGCAAGTTTTACAAGATTTCAGATCCAAAAAAATAAGAATTTTAGTGGCAACCGATGTCATGAGTAGAGGCATTGATGTGAAAGAAATAAACATGGTGATTAACTACGATGTTCCGCATGATGCCGAAGATTATGTGCATCGTGTAGGCCGCACAGCAAGAGCGAGCACTAAAGGTGAAGCCATCACTTTAATTAATCCGCGCGATATGTATAAATTCGCAAAAATTGAAAAACTTATCGAAAAAATTATTCCTAAATTAATAATGCCCACTGAATTAGGTGAAGCCCCCGCTTGGAATCCTGAAAAAGATAAAACAAAACCTGTTGGTGGTAAAAAAAGAAACTTCAGAAAAAAACCTCAAGGAACATCAATAAAACCAGCTAACAAAGCCTAAAAATTATCTTTTAATGACCGTGCTAGCTAGTAACAAATTCACTAAAACAATATTATTTTTGTTGAATGTTGTAATTGCGATGTCCCTTTTTTGCTGTCAAGAAAGTAAATCAAATAACAGCGTTTTAAAAACCAAATCTATATTAACTAAAAATAAACAAGCTAAAATGCAAGTAGAAATTTGGAGTGATGTAATGTGCCCATTCTGTTACATCGGAAAAAGAAAATTTGAAGCCGCACTAGCGCGATTTAAACATAAAGAAAATATCGAAATAGTTTGGAAAAGCTATCAGTTAAATCCTGAAATGAAAACTGATCCAACAAAAAATAGTATTACTGCGCTGGCTGAGCACAAAGGAATTAGCTTAGCAGAATCAGAAGAAATGCACCAATATGTAATTCAAATGGCTTCTAAAGTTGGACTTCAGTACCACATGAATAAAACCATCTCGGCCAACTCTTTTAATGCACATCGTTTAACGCATTACGCCAAAAGCAAAGGAAAACAATTAGAAATTGAAGAAAAATTGTTTGAAGCTTATTTTATTGCTGGCAAAAATATAGACGATGTAAATACCTTAATTGCCTTAGGAGAATCGATTGGAATGGCGCATGATGATTTAGTAAAAGCACTTAATAGTAATGATTATTCCGATGACGTAAGAAATGATATATACGAAGCACAACAAGTGGGTGTGCGTGGTGTACCATTTTTTGTGTTCGATAGAAAATTCGCCATTTCTGGTGCACAAGAAAGTAATGTATTTTTAACATCCCTAGATAAAGCCTTTGATGAATGGAAAAAAAATAATCCAGACACAACTTTGAAGGTTATTGATGGCAAAGTTTGTGAGCCTGAAAAAGGTTGTGAGTAAATTTGTTATTGTAAGATATTTGTCCTATATTTGATGACAAATGTCTGAAAAAATAATAAAATGGCTAGCACAGAATTAAATATTGAAGGTAAATTAAATAAAGAAATTTCATCATTTTTAAAACATTCAATCCATAATAAATTTCATCTTGAAAAAGGCAAATCTATTACCTATAAAGAATTTTTAGGCGATAAAATGCTAATCATTGCTGCAATAAGGGTTGGCATTCCGTATTCATTGTTTGATTTGATTCAATATTATACACCTTTTTCAGAAAATGATTGGGCTAGCCTTTTAGACATTTCTACTAAATCCTTACAAAGATATAAAGTGGCCTCTCAGCACCATTTTAGACCAAATCATTCAGAAAAAATTATAGAAATGGCTGAAGTAACTAATATGGGATTAGAAACTTTTGGAAGTTTTGAAAAATTAAAACTATGGCTCAATACGCCTAATTTTGCTCTGGGAAACCTTAAACCATTTGAACTACTCAAAGATTCCTATGGCAAAGAATTGGTGATGAACGAACTTGTTCATATCAACCACGGTATATTGGTGTAAAATGGAGGTTTTTAGACTTGCAAGAGAAAAATATGCTATTCCATTATCAGGAAAAGGTGCTGCCTTAAAAGGTGCTCGTTGGAACTCGACAGGAATTGAACTTATTTACACAGCTAATAATAGATCTTTGGCAATGGCTGAAGTCGCTGTACATTTAACACTTGCAACTCTTCCAGAAGATTATGTAATCATTACAATTAAAATTCCTGATAACTTAGTATTAAAAAAAGTTTCAGTATCGCAATTGCCAAAAAATTGGAAAGATTTTCCTCATCCTAGTTCAACGCAAAGTTTAGGTGATAATTTTTTTAATGAAAACAAATATTTAGCAATGATGATTCCTTCTGTTATTACTAAAGGTGATTTTAATATTTTGATAAATCCAAAACATAAAGATTTCAAAAAAATAAAAGTTACTAAAATTGAGCCATTTCCATTCGATAAAAGAATATTTAAGTAATTGTTATTGATAGAAGATAAATTTGATTTTGTGATTAATCTAAGGCCAATTTTTAATTGATAATTAAGATGCAACGAAAAAATATAATAATTCTCACTTTAACTTTTAGTATTGCATTCGCCCTCAACTCCTGCCAGATAGGTCGTTTTGTATTCTACAATTTTGCAGATATCAATGACCATAAAAAATTCCCATCAAGAACTTTAAGCGCACCTACTCAAAAATTCAATTTCAATATTGCCCTACAAAACAAATCACCAAAAAAAATTACTTCCAAAAATAAAAAAGATATAAATTTTGATGATTACCTGGAAGATCACAAAACAGTGGCTTTCCTGATTATTCAAAACGATAGCATTTACTACGAAAAATATTTTAAAGGATACCAGGAAGCATCTATTGTGCCTTCTTTTTCAATGGCCAAATCAGTTACTTCTATGCTCATTGGTTGCGCCATTGATGATGGTTTAATCAAATCCGTTGATGAGCCCATCACCAATTATTTACCTCAACTTAAAAAAAATGGATTAGATAAAGTAACGATTAAACACTTGCTGCAAATGACTTCCGGCATCAAATTCAACGAAAGTTATATCAATCCTTTTGGACATGCTGCCAGCTTTTATTATGGTCGTAAATTAAGAAACAGTGTCAATAAATTGAAATTAAAAGATGAACCAGGAACCAAGTTTAACTGCATCAGTGGCAACACTCAAGTGCTTGGAATGGTGCTAGAAAAAGCACTCAACGAAAAAACAATTACTGATTATTTACAAGAAAAAATATGGCAACCATTGGGTATGGAATACGATGCCAGCTGGAGCATCGATAAAAAGAATAATGGAGTAGAAAAAACATTTTGCTGCATCAATGCAAGAGCAAAAGATTACGCAAAATTGGGACGTTTATATTTAAACAACGGCAATTGGAATGGCCAACAAATTGTATCCTCGAACTGGGTAAATGAATCTACTAAAATTGATACGGCAAATGGCAGTGCAGCCTTCTATCAATACCAATGGTGGATATTAGGCAAAGATGGTGATTATATGGCACAAGGAATTTTAGGTCAGTTTATATACGTAAATCCTGCAAAACATTTAATCATGGTAAGATTAGGAAAAAATACAGGTAAAATAAAGTGGTGGCAATTCTTTCAGAAGATTGCAGAGATGTATTAAACACACTAAATAGGCGCAAAATAATGAAAGAAAAAACCTATTTCGTTCATCCTGTTTCGTGCCACTTCAAATCTAAAAACCATATCATAATAGCCAATAAAATCTAGCCCCAAACCATAACTATATTGCCAATTATTATTGAGCGAATTTTCAAGAAAATACAAATTATCCTTTACATAACCGGCATCAAAAAAGGCGTTCATATAAAAGGCATAAGACAATTTATCAAACCTGTCATTCTTAAAATAATTAAAGTCGATCACATTTGGTTTTATTAATTGATACTTTAAATTGGTTTTAAAAATGCCATAATTATGTCCATCAATCACATAATATTCATAACCTCTTAAATAATCACCATATCCTAAACCTCTTTGAACATAGTACGGTTGTCTTGTATTACTGCTCCATTTGCCTTTTAAACCATATGCACCATACCAACGACCTTTAAACTGGTTAAAATATCGAATACCACTCTCTAATTTAAAAAAAGAAAAATTTTCATCCTTTAAAATACCAAGACCAGTTTGTGTGGCATCAAGCGTATATACCCATCCTTTTAAAGGATAGGGTTTATAATCGCGATGATCGGCAGCAAAGAAATAATTTAAGGAAAAATACTCTAGGTTATTCTTATTATTAAAAGTATAGGTCGGAGAAAGATTTAAGATGGTATCAGTAACTTTTGTTTGATTGTATCTTAACTCAAAAGCATGCGAATTAAAAATAACTTTTCTATAAGTATACCTCAACCTGGCAAATTGCTCTTGCCTTGTGTATTTTTTTTCATCTTTATAAAAGAGCAACACATTGTCTAAACTTTTGAATCCAATTTCATGATTGCGCGAATAGCCATAGCTGATGCCCAATCCACTGCGTTGGTGCTTTCCTAAATTTGGCACATTGTAGGCCAAGCCATAACGCTCCGAATAACCAAGTCTAATAATAAATTGTAGTGTTTCTTTTCGTCCCCTAAAATTATTCCACATGACATAAGCACCATAATTGAGTCTTGTTATATCGCGCATCTGCAGCCAAATATTAGGGTTGCGATCTGGAATTTCTAAGATGGGCGCAGGCCAAATATACCAGCGCTCTGTTACTGTGATATAAACAAATATTTCTTCTCTGTCCAGCACATAATGTATGGCCACAAAATTAAAAAGTGCAGCATTCATTAAATTTAAACGCGACTGCACAAGCTCTTTTGCTAAGGAGGCCGTATCTATTAAATCACATTCTTTAAAAGTTAACTCTCGTTGAATGATATGATATTTTGTAACCCTATTGCCAATAACATCTATGCGTTGAATGGGATATTTAACAATTGTTGAATCCACAACATTGCTTTTTGCAAACAGCCCAAGGTGCAGCATGCTAAAAATAATAAATGTTATATTTTTTTTGAAAAGAAATGTCATTACATGACAAAGAAACCGAAAATATTAAAACGGCTCAAATTATATGTTCAAAAAGCTCATAAAAGAATCAAAACGATCCTTCAAATCATCAACATATTCACTTTGATGAAAAGATGCTTTTATGGTATAATTATAGCGATTAAATGTTTGAATAATAGCCGAAAGATCTGTTCTGTTTATCTTTATAGTTACCTCCAATTTGGCAGAATCAATTTGTGATGAAATGTAAGAACTTAATATTTTAGCATCATTTGATTCAACAATTCTAGCTATTTCCGACAAACTATAATCGTGTGAATTTAATTCTAGTACCAACAAACCTCCACTCTCTTTCATGCTTGCCATTTCTGCAAAATGTTGAAGTAAAGTACTTAAATGTATCAATCCTAAATATTGGTCCTTATCATTTAAAACAGGTATAACACTCAACTTTAATGATGACATTACTTTAAGCACATCATAAGTATGTTGATAATCGAAAACGTAGGGTCGACTCAAATTCAAACTGTGACCGCCTATCGGTTCGCTCGAAGAATTAAAATCAAGGATATCGCTTTCGCTGATAAGACCAAGAAAATCTACATTATTTACAATAGGCAAATGTGAAACCCTGAACTCATCCATCCAAGCCAAGGCGCGCTCTCCAGTATCACTTGTTTTAAGTGGTGGTATATCATCTGAAATCAATTCGCGGGCATACATAGGCTTATTTTTTTGTTGAAGCTGTTAATCTATCTGTATTACGTGAGCTAATCAATTAATGTTTAAAAATTATATCAACATAGTTACAGGACTCTCTAACAAATTCTTCAAAGTTTGTAAGAAAGCTGCACCTGTGGCACCATCAACAACTCTGTGATCGCATGATAAAGTTAACTTCATAATGTTACCTGCAACAATTTGTCCGTTCTTAACAATAGCTGTTTCTTTAATTCCTCCTACCGCTAAAATACAAGCATCTGGCGGATTAATGATGGCTGTAAAATCATCAATACCATACATGCCAAGGTTGCTAATGGTAAACGTGTTGCCTTCCCAATCTGCTGGTTGTAATTTTTTATCTTTTGCTTTCTGGCTATAAACTTTTACTTCTGATGCTATTTGACTTAAAGATTTATTGTCTGCAAATCTTACCACTGGCACCAATAATCCATCTTCTACAGCCATAGCCACACCAATGTTGATATGATTATTGTAACGAATTTTATCGCCCAACCATGATGAGTTTACTTTTGGATTGCTACGTAAAGCAATGGCAACAGCCTTTACCACCATATCATTAAAAGAAATCTTTACAGGTGATAAGTCATTTATTGCTTTGCGCGATTCAATAGCTTTGCTCATTTCTACTTCCATTTTCAGGTAGAAATGTGGTGCCGAAAACTTGCTTTCTGCAAGCCTTCTGGCTATTGTTTTACGCATTTGAGATACTGGCTCTTCTGTATAACTTTCAACACCTGTGTATGTTGCAACTGCAGGCGTACTTTGTTTCGATGGCGTATAATTTTCTACATCTTTCTTTACTATTCTTCCTTCATCGCCACTGCCTTGCACTTTGCTCAAATCAATGCCTTTGTCTTCAGCAATTTTTTTAGCCAATGGCGAAGCCTTTAAACGATTATCTGAAGAAGCAGTAGAACCGCTTGTTGCTTGCACAGCCACTGTTTCGGCTGCCTTTGGGGGAGTTTCAATGTTAACTGCAACTTCAACTTTTGCTGGCGCATCACCACCTAATAAAGCAGAAACATCTTCACCAGCTGCACCAATGATAGCTAATATGGAATCCACTGGAGCACCATTTCCTTCCTGGATGCCAATATATAACATTACACCATCGTAAAATGATTCAAAATCCATAGTGGCTTTGTCTGTTTCTATCTCAGCCAATAACTCGCCTGATTTAACTTTATCACCAACTTTCTTGTGCCACTTTGCCACCACTCCTTCTGTCATGGTATCACTTAATTTGGGCATTCTTACTATTTCAGCCATGTGCTATATTAAATTAAAAATTGAAAATTAAAAATTAAAAATTAAGAATTAAGAATTAAAGTTTTAAAATTAAAAAATGTTTGTGATTTCTATATTGTATTTTTTGAACTCTTAATAATTGCGGTAAGTATATTGCAAATACTGTCAACATTATTAAAATAGTTTGAATAATTGTGTTCTACTAATTGACTTTTATCAAGCAATCTCAGCCAATATTTAGTTTCTCTTGCTTCCTTATATGCTATTATCATTTTTGAGACGAAATCTTTTTTAGAGTGAGCGCCAATTGCTTCTTCCACATTTGCACCAATACTTGTTCCTGAGCGCAAAATTTGTTTTGATAATATGAACTCATTTTTATGGATCAAAATTTTGTAAAGTGCTATAATTGACAATGAAAAATCAAAAGTTTTTGTTAAAATAATGTTTTCCTCCTTCTTTCCCTCCATAATTAATCTACCTTAAAAATTACTAATTATTAATTTTTAATCCTTAATTATTAATTCTTAATTATTAAAACCCATCCATAATATAAGGATAATCACTTTGCGTGTAAACATCTTTATACAATTCATCCACTGTTGGATATGGAGAGTTCTCAGCAAAATCAACTGATTCATCAACCAGTGCTTTTACTTTTTCTTCTGCCTCTTCTATCCCTTTTTCATCAATCCAATTGTTTTTTTGAAGCACTGCTAATACTTGTTCAATTGGATCTTTAGATTTATAGGCTTCTAATTCTTCCTTGGTTCTGTACTTAGCTGGATCACTCATAGAATGGCCTCTGTAACGATATGTTTTCATCTCTAACAATACTGGGCCCTTTCCTTCGCGGCAATGCGCTGCTGCATCAGCTATTGCTTCATGCACTGTTTCACAATTCATTCCATCAACTTGTTTTGAAGGCATATCGTAAGATAAACCAATCTTATATAACTCCAAAACATTGGTTGTTCTTTCAACAGAAGTTCCCATGGCGTAATGGTTATTTTCGATAATAAAAATAACAGGCAATTTCCACAACATACTCATGTTAAAAGCTTCATGCAATGCACCTTGACGGACAGCACCATCGCCCATATAACACAAAGTAACATTTTTATTTCCTTTATATTTATCAGCGAAAGCGATACCTGCACCCAATGGAATTTGACCACCAACTATACCATGCCCACCAAAGAAATTAAATTCTTTACTAAACAAATGCATTGAACCGCCTTTACCTTTTGAGCAACCGGTAATTTTTGCATACAATTCGGCCATAATATATTTTGGATGCATACCTCTTCCTATCGGATGTGCATGATCTCTGTATGCGGTAATCATATTGTCTTCAGGATGTATTGCGCTTTCGGCACCAGCAACTAAGGCCTCTTGCCCAATATATAAATGACAAAAACCTCTGATTTTTTGTTGAATATATAGTTGCCCAGTTTTCTCTTCAAACCTGCGCATTAACAGCATATCATTATACCATTTAAGGTAAATTTCTTTGGTAAATTTTACTTTCTTCATACTAGCTCTAACAGGGGTTAAATAATAAAGTTTAAAATACTGTGGGCAAAAATAACATAATCGTTGGTTAAACAACAAAATTTTTATCCAACAAAATCTTAATTTAGCAGCCGAAAAAAATAGGCAATGAATGTATTAATTTTAGGATCAGGAGGGAGAGAACACGCTTTTGCGCTTCAAATAGCTAAAAGTGAACAATTAAATAAACTTTACATTGCTCCTGGAAATGCTGGAACCGCGCAATGTGGCGTAAATGTTAATCTTTCATTAAATGATTTTGAAGCCATTCGAAATTGTGTGATTTCATTGCATGTTAACTTAGTGGTTGTTGGGCCCGAAGATCCACTTGTTAATGGTATCGTTGACTATTTTGAGCAAGATAAGCTCCTCAAAAATATACCTATCATAGGGCCTTCAAGAAATGGGGCACAACTTGAAGGGAGTAAAGACTTTTCAAAACAGTTTATGATGCGTCATGGCATTCCAACAGCTCGCTATCAAACATTTACACAAACGGAATTAAACAAAGGCATCGAATTTTTAAAATCCCTCCATCCACCCTATGTATTAAAAGCTGATGGATTGGCCGCAGGGAAAGGCGTTATTATTAGTGCTAATTTAGATGAAGCAATTCAGGAACTCACAGAAATGCTGCAAAATTTAAAGTTTGGAAATGCATCTTCTCGTGTGGTCATTGAAGAATTTTTAGATGGAATTGAATTGTCAACTTTTGTGCTAACCGATGGCAAACATTATTTAATTTTACCAGAAGCTAAAGATTACAAACGAATTGGAGATGGCGACACTGGTCTTAATACTGGAGGCATGGGTGCTGTTTCTCCTGTTCCATTTGCCGATAAGTCATTCATGAAAAAAGTGGAAGAACAAGTCGTAATTCCTTCTATCAATGGCTTAAAAGCTGAGCAAATTCCTTACGTAGGATTTCTTTTCATTGGTTTAATGAACATCAATGGCAATCCTTTTGTAATTGAATACAATTGCAGAATGGGTGATCCTGAAACTGAAGTGGTTTTGCCTCGTATAAAAAACGATCTATTAGAAATTTTACTGAAAGCTTCCTCCGGAAAATTAAATGAAATTAAACTTCAAATTGATGATCAAACTGCAGCTACCATGATGTTGGTTTCTGGCGGTTATCCCGAAGATTATAAAAAAGGGTTTGAAATTAGTGGTCTAAATAATGCTTATGAAAGTACTGTTTACCATGCTGGAACAATAATTGAAAACAACACCGTTAAAACCAACGGTGGAAGGGTGTTGGCAATTACCTCCTTGGCAAATAATTTAGTAGAAGCATTCCATAAAAGCTATAATACAGCTGCAAAAATCAATTTCTTTGGAAAATATCACAGAGGAGATTTAGGAAAAGACTTATTAAAATACCTATAGCTTACTTTTTAGTAGGCTCTTTGTATTTAGTGCCTCCAAAAATCCATATCATTGATCCCAAAGCAATTGTAAGTGAAAATAAAATATTTACACTTCTACCCATTGCTTTTAATAATGGAAAAATTGTTTCAAATAAGTCGGCTATTGAAGTCCAAAGATTATTCATGTTAAAGTGTTGCTTTTAGTAATTATTGGGCAAATTTATATTTAAAAGTTTATTATCCAAAAGAAAGATTTTGTTTAATACAAACACCAAGCTTATTTTACCTTAAATAATCCTAATATTTAACGAAGACAATATCAGCTTATAGCCGAAATAAATCAATGCTTCCCTTCTACAAATCGCAAAAAAAGAGGCTTCCCAATTTAAGGAAGCCTCTTTTTACCTATTAAACTAATTTTTTATTTTATCATTTTGGTTGTTTGAACTTGGCCATTGAAGTTGATATTTACAAAGTAAACACCTTCACTTAAATGATTTGTATTCAACACAACTTTGTCGTTGCTTACATTTTTATTAATGTTTGCACTTACATCTTTACCTAAAGCATCAACCAATTGAATACTAACTGCAGTTGTGGCTTCAAAGTTAAAGTTAACAATAAACTGATCGTTATTTCTAATAACAAATGGCTCATTATTCGATCTAAATTTATCAGATACAAGGGTTAAAGTTTGCGCTAACTCATCAATACAGATATCCTCGTTAATAGTTAAGGATACGTTATAGTTACCTGCGTTTTTGTATACATGGCTCATTGTTGCAGCTCCTTCTACTGATTCGCCATCCCCAAAATTCCAAACTAATTTAGCATTCGGAGACACATTAGCTGTGAAATCAACTTTAATTCCATCGGCTACTTCAAATGGAGCTGAATTTGTTAGATTAGCGTTTACAGACACTTCAGAACCAACAATTACTTCATCCTTTAACAAACCACAATTAGAACCACTATTGTATGAAATATGATAAGTACCAGTAGCAAGGTTATTTATTGTATTATTTGAAGCTTTGTTCTCAGCCACCGTTGTGCCACTATTATCCTTAACTAAATAAGACCAATTACTGATGTTATTGATGTTTTTAATCTCAATTGCGCCATCATTTAAGTTTGAACAAGTTGCATTAACAACAGTTAAATTAGGCTTCTTAGTAATATGAATGATAAAGCGTGGTGCGCTAGTATAAGAATCCATATAGAATTGATAAGTTCCTAAATCCTTAATATCAGTTTTAGTACCAGTTTTCAAATCTTCGAACACAACACATGCTTTGTTATCAAAAATTTCTACTCCTTCAAAACTTAGGCTGTAATTACCTGAAACACCCACTTTAACTCTCATTGGAATTGAAAGATTGGCTTCATCAACAGGAAGAGTATTAATACTTAAGTCCTTATTAG
>JBILPB010000301.1:0-2688 GCA_044374175.1 Bacteroidia bacterium
TATGTTTAATACAGGGCTTGAACCATTGGTTTGTATAAAAAATCCTTGCGAAGAAGCAATAAATCTTGAACCACCATTTGTAGAGATACCGCCTACAAAACTTGCGTACTGGCCATTATCGGCTTGATACATGTATATTGCATTGTTGACGTTGGTTTTGGTCCAATTTGGAGATAGCCAATCAATTGCACTTGGGTAGGGGTTGGCTAACATATTAAAACCATCATCGGCTGGATTACCACTATTGGTATAGCTTGGATTAAAGCTAAAGTTTCCTAATGTTGGTTGACCTGTTACATCTATAGTAATGTTGGCTGTATTTACTGTGGCTGTGCCTAGATAAATCCAAAGTCCCTTTCCAACAGGTATGCTATTGGTGACATTTGTAGCCGGTATATAAGAACCTGTGGCATCAATTAAACCTGGGGTTGCTTCATTATAAGTGTACACTGAGATAAAACCGCCTGCATTACCTGTAGCTCCTATATATCCTGAGGTTGCAAAATCATCTTGCCATTGGGACAAGGTAGTCCCTTGAATTGAGGTGCCTAATTGAGCCCAACCTGTTTTTGGCCCTGGCGCAAAACGCTGCATAGTAATATTGCCTATATAGTTAGCTGTGGCCGGCACAGGTGCAATGCGCGCTGTTCCAGTTGCTGTTGATAAAAATGTAAATTCACTGCTTGCGTTGTTAAAAGTTCCATTACTTAAAGTTAGTGTACCTATTAGATTGGCATTGGTGCTTAAGTTAAGGCCAGTTAAATCATTTAAGCCAACATTGAAGAAGGTGCTTGTGGTACCGTTTGTACTTGTAATTTGGTGCGATTGCGCTGTACTTCCAATGCAACTTAAAAAATCAACAGAACCAAAGCCTGCATTAAATGTTCCGTTATTGGTAAATTTACCATATACGTTTAGTTGATTTAATGCGTTGATTGTTAAACTTGCGCCTGCTTGTATTTCAATATTAAAACACTCTACACTACCATTAATTTCTGGATTATTTGGCGTACCAGATGGAATAATGGCTGTTACATTACTTGAAGGGTAGCCATTGTCCCAATTGATAGGTGAGCCTACACTCCAATCGCTGGTGAATCCTAACCAGGTTGTTGTTGCACCTGTTAAGTTTACGGTGATGCTATTGGATGTTGATAACGCAGGACTCGCGCAAGTAGCATTTGATGTTAAGAGGCAAGTAATAACATCGCCATTCACTAAATTGGTTGCGTTATAATTAGCGCTATTTGCCCCCGAAATATTACTGCCATTGCGTTTCCATTGGTAAGAAGGACTGGAGCCACCATTGCTTATCGAACTAGTAAAAAGTAAACCACTTGTACATAAATTGATTTGTGTACTGCTGATACTAATGGTTGGTGTAAGAATAGGATTTATAGACATAGTAATTCCTGTACTTGTTGCAGTTAAAGGTGCAGCACAATTGGCATTACTAGTTAAAATAACATCTACTATTGCTCCGTTAACCAAACTAGATGTGGTGTAAGTGTTGGATGCCGAGTTTTGCACTGATATACCGTTTATTCTGAAGTTATAATTTGGTGCAGCGCCACCATTGGTTGGTGTAGCGGTAAATGTAGCCGAGGTGCCATTGCATGCTGGGTTTGTTCCAGATGTTAGTGAAATAGCCACTAAGGGGCTAACACTTGCATTAATAGTTAAATTGCTACCATTATTAGTACCTGTAATGCTTGGTGTACTGCTAATTACTCTTATTCTATAGCCTGCACCTGTGGCAGTTGCTCCTGGTATTGTAGCTGAAATTGTTCCACTTGAGGTAGATGTTAAAGTGCCAATATTTGTTGGACTGGCAAAACTACCACTTGCATTGCTTAATTGAGCTGTAAAAACATTACCACTGGTATAAGTTCCTGTTGCAGTGAAGGGAACACTTACAGCAGCACCTGCGCATAATGGTGAACCTGATATTGCTCCTGTACTTATGGTGTTTATAGGCGCTGTACAACTTACAGTGGTGGTGCTAATTCCAGGCCCAAAAATTGTAATATTAGTGCTGTTGCAATTCAAACTTAGTGGTGTTGCAGAGGTACAATCGGTGTTTGAATTATATGGATTGGTTGTAGTGGTTAATGTTCCTGTATAGGTATTGGTAGAGGGAATTCCAACTGTGGGGGCAGGCACATTTATTGTATAATAGCCATTGTTTTGACTGTTGCAAAAAATTTGTGGTTGAATACCAATATTCCCATTCCAACAGGTATTTGATCCTGAAACAGTAATAGAATAATTGAAAGTAACATTGTAGTTATACCCAAAAGGGCAAGTTGCTGAGCTTGTTACTATTGTAGTTGGCGTTATGGATACTTCTACTGTGTATCCGCCACATCCAGCACTTGGAATTGTGCATTGAGCAGAGGCAAAATATTGACCCATCAACAGTGCAAACGTGAGTAATAATTTGAATAAATTTACTTTCATGTTAAATTTTTATTTGAGTTTTTATGTTGGTAAATATATATCATTTTCGTTTAAGTTTAGATACTAGCACATATTTTTAATCGATTATTGGATACTTTAAGGCTAGTTACTTATTGCTTTGCTAAATAGGGCTTGCTGAATAACTCAGAATTATCTGATTTAGATATATTTGCGCTATAACATACATAAAAAAGTGCAAGGTAAAAATCAAGAGAAGCCAATAAAATC